>JBBQOA010000385.1:0-4948 GCA_038330465.1 Pyrinomonadales bacterium | reverse complement strand
TTTGCGAAAAATTGATATGTGCGATCGGGTCGGGATTGTTTTCGTCGTAATCGTCAACCAGAACGTAATTTTCAGTCAAAGCGCGAAACGTCAAAGGCTTGATGAATTCGGTGGCGTGGCGCGTCATCGCGACGCTGACTTCGCAATCTGCTTTTTGCAGCAGACGCAAAACTTCAATTGCTTTATAAGCAGCAATTCCGCCGCAAACGCCGAGCCCGACACGATATTTTGTTTTCATAAATTTGTCAGAACCATCTGCGGTAGCGGATGGTGTAACTTTTATAGTCAGAACCGTCTGCGGTAGCGGGCGGTTCAACTTTTTGTGTAATATTTGCCGAAAAACCCAAACTTGCAACATTCAACCATCCGCTACCGCAGATGGTTCTGACCTCGGCTGTGGCAAATCACGCGAAGAACTGTTGCTAACCACACTAAAAATTACACTAAGCTATGTTAAAATTCCAATAGATCAAAGGTTAAGCGAAAATGAATCAGCCGACTTTATTTGAATCAAAAACGGAAAACGCCGAAATCGAAAAGGTTTTGCTCTACGCGCTGGGCGATTTTCAGTCGCGCAAAAAAGTTTTGGCGGAAAGAGAACTCGCGCTCGACCGGCTGCGCGGCGCATTCAAACGCGCGGCGGAAAAATTCGGAATCGATGAACTTTCCGACGAACAAATCGCCGGAACGCTCGAAACCCTGGGTGCCAAAATCGTCAAAGTCCCGAGCTTCGTCGCTAAACATCCGTTTCGCGTGACCGTTTCGTCCGAAACAGCGGAACGCGCACGGCAATTTTACAGCGAAACCCTGACACTGGAAAAATCAGCTTGAGCAAGGAGAAAAGCTATGAGAATCACAAAAATATTGATCAGCGTATTTTTACTGACCTTTATCATCGGAATTGTCGGTTACTTTTTTGTTCGGCAAAATAAAAAAGTTTCTTCGCCGCCGGAAGTTGTTAAAGAAATTCCGCAAGTATTTTCGCCGCCAATTATTAAAACAAAACTGGAAGTTGAAACTATTGAAGAAAATAATGATTGGAAAAATGTAGATGATTCAAAATATAAAATTAAGCTATTGGAAACCGGGCAAGGTTTTCATGGTGATGAAATTACTGCAAAATCCGGCGAAACCTGGTTGGGATTATTTGAAGAAAATGGCAAATCTTTTTTGGAATTTACCAAATTAACGATCCGTCGTGTTCATGACCCTGTAATTGATGGTTATTATGAAAAGGAAGCGACTCAGAAAACGGGTAAATCCGTTTTTGTATATAAAAAAAAGGAGCCAGTTTTTTTATTGAAAAACGCGGCGATGCTTAGTCAGGGTAATATTAAGACTCTTTATCGGTACGATGATGATGCGGAAAATTTGAACGGAGAAGATATTTCAATTAGAAATGGCTTTTTAAAAGAATTTAAGATTGGTGAAGTAGTTTACACACTTCGGGCTAAGAAAGGAAAAAATAAAAATCAAGAAGATATTTTGGCTCTTGTTTTAGAAAACGATGGTATTTCTCAAACAATTCATTCAATAAAATATTTTGAGGAAGGTGATTATTTAGGTAGTTTATATTGGGCAGGCGATTTAGATCGCGATGGTAAGCCTGATTTTTATTTTAGTTTGTATTTTCACGATAATGTTGAATACAAGAATTTATTTCTTTCATCGCAAGCCCCAAAAGGAAAATTAGTAAAAAAAGTTGCTACGTTCTCTACCACAGGTTGTTAATGGAAAAACACACGGAAAAGCACGCCGAATTGTGGCAATATGTTGAAAGCAAGCGTCCGCAAATTGAAAAAGCTTTGCGCGAACATTTGCCGCTGGCGCCGCCGAAGGTCGAGACGCAGTTTAACGAAGCGGTCGAATATGCGCTGTTTTCGGGCGGCAAACGGCTTCGTCCGGTTTTAACTTTGCTCGGCGCGGAGCTTTTCGGCGGAAAACCGGAAATGATGATGCCGGCGGCGATTGCGGGCGAATTTATTCACACGTCATCGCTGATCTTCGACGATCTGCCGTGTATGGACAATGCCCTGACAAGGCGCGGAAAAACTTCTCTGCACGAAAAATTCGGCGAGGGTTTGGCGATTCTCGTCGCGCTCGGTTTTCTCAACGCTTCTTACGGCTTGGTTTTTGTCAATCACGCGAATTTGCCGGAACGCGCGATGCTGGCTCACTCGGAACTCGTCGAATGTATCGGCGCGGCAGGAATGCTCGGCGGACAATCGGTCGATCTGGCGCTCGCCAACGGCGCGGGAAACGGCACAGACCAAGATTTTGAATCGGTCAGAAATTTGAAAACTTCCGCGCTGATGCGTCTTTCGCTGCGCGTCGGCGCGATCCTCGCAGGCGCGAGTCATCTCGATCTGGTGACGCTTTCGCGGTTTGCCGAACTGCTCGGCGACGCTTATCAATTGAGCGACGATCTGATCGATCTCGAAGAAGACGGCGCGATTTTCGGTGACGAACAAAAAACTTTTGCGATCGCGCAGGGCAATCAGGCGGCAAACCGGCAGCTCAAAACGATCGTCGATGAAGCGAAACGCATCCTGATCGAAAATTTCCCGACCTCCGAAGCGCGCAGCTGTTTGATTCAATTGACGGATTATTTAGCTGAACGCAAGGCTTAAATTTTAAATGTCCTCAGAAATCGAAAAAGCCTACGAATATTGCGAGCAGGTCACAAAACTTCACGCCAAAAGTTTTTATTTTGCGGCGAAATTTTTGCCGCCGTTGAAAAGACGCGCCGTTTATCCGATCTATGCTTTTTGCCGCCACGTTGACGATGAAATTGACGAGCTCGGCGCGGGCAACGAAGCGGAAGCGATCTTCGCGGTCAAAAGATGGAAATCCGATTTGGAAGAAGTTTACGCCTTTGCCAAAATGCCAAAACGCGAACTCGCCAAGCCGCAAATCGATCAACCGAAATCCGAAACCGAAAACCGAAAACCAAAAACCAAAAACCAAGTCCTAGTTTTTCGGGCGTGGCAAGATCTGCTGAAAACTTACAATATTCCACAAAATTTGCCGTTAGAATTGATCGAGGGCGTTTTGATGGACACTTCCGTAAAACGCTATCAAACCTTTGATGAACTTTATGTTTATTGTTACCGCGTCGCTTCGACGGTCGGTTTAATGTCGTCGGAAATTCTTGGTTATGCGGATAAATCCGCGCTTGAAAAAGCGGAAGCAATGGGCATCGGCATGCAGCTCACGAATATTTTGCGCGATATCAAAGAGGATGCTTTGATGGGCAGGATTTATCTGCCGCAGGAAGATCTGCGCCGTTTTAATGTCTCGGAAGAACAGATCTTTGCAAATGAATTTGACGCGAATTTTGCCGCGCTGATGAAATTTCAGGTCGAACGGGCGCGTTCGTTTTACCGCGAAGGCGAAAAGGGAATCGCGCTGCTCGAAAAAGATTCGCGCTTCACGGTTTTGCTGGCGTCGCGAATTTACGCGAAAATTTTGGACGAGATCGAAAAACTGCATTACGACGTTTTTGCCAAACGCGCGCATACCACGAAAAGCCAGAAGCTGTTGGCGATTCCGGGAATTTGGCTTGAATCGAAAAAAAATATTTGATCGCGGGAATAAAATTCCGACCGCACCGACATTGTTAAAATAGAAAATATTTACAGGAGATTTCTATGACAAAAAAGATTTTATTAGTTGGAATATGCGTGTTTGCCTTTGTCTTTAGCGCGTTTGCGCAGGATACGTTGATGGCAAGCAAAGAGGCGATGACCAAAGATATCAGCGCCGAAGAAGCCTCGAAAACGGCTTTAAAGGTCGGCGCGGCAATGCCTGCGTTTGATTTAACGGACGCGAAAGGAAATTCGGTGTCGAGCGCGGATCTGCTCAAAGAGGGAAATCTCGTCGTTGTTTTTTATCGCGGCGCGTGGTGTCCGTTTTGCAACCTTTATTTACGTAATTTACAGAAAAATCTGAGCGGGATCAAAGAAAACGGCGGCGTATTGGTGGCGATTTCGGTCGAAAATCCCGACACTTCGATGAGCATCGCGAAGAAAAACGACGTCGAATTTACGGTCTTGAGCGATCCGAAACTTGAACTTGCCAGAAAATTCGGGATCGTTTATCAGCTCTCGCCCGAAACGAACGAACAATATAAAAATTACGGCGTTGATCTCGTCAAACAAAACGGCACGGAAAAACCCGATCTGCCGCTGTCGGCAACCTACATCGTCAATCAAAAAGGCGAGATCGTCTATTCATTTCTCGAACCCGATTACAAAAAACGCGCCGAACCGTCGGTAATTATCGAAACCCTCAAAAAAATGAAGGGAGATTCGATGAAGATGGACAAGATGGATAAGATGGACGATAAAATGGAGATGAAAAAGGACGATAAAATAAAGAAACCCAACTAAAGTTTTTTGAGTTTTGAATTTAGAAATAAAAAGCGGAGCCGTCCGCTTTTTTGTTTTTGTGATAATCTATGAAAAATAACGGAGTATCACCAATGAAAAAAATAGTTTCGTTTTTGTTAATTTCAATATTATTGATTCTGTCGGCGCCGGTTTTCGCTCAAAAGGGAAGTTTTGAAGGCATCAAACAGCGACAATCGCCGCAGAATCCGCGTCTCGGTTTTGTCATTCACGGCGGCGCGGGCGTCATCACAAAAGGTTCGCTGACGCCCGAAAAAGAAGCCGAATATCGTAAAAAACTCGAAGAAGCCCTGCTCGCGGGCTACAGGGCTTTGCAGGACGGCAAAACTTCGCTTGATGCGGTCGAAACCGCGATCAGAATTTTGGAAGATTCGCCGCTTTTCAACGCCGGCAAGGGCGCAGTTTTTACGGCGGACGGCAAGAACGAACTCGATTCTTCGATCATGGACGGCAAAACTTTGGCGGCAGGCGCGGTTGCCGGACTTCATCACATCAAAAATCCGATCAGTTTAGCGCGTTTGGTAATGGAAAAATCGCCG
>JBBQOA010000384.1:0-4955 GCA_038330465.1 Pyrinomonadales bacterium | reverse complement strand
GAAAAAGGCGTACGTGACCTTGAAAAAAGGCGAACCGACGGTTGATTACGCAGAAGCAATCTAATTTGGGATCGGCGATTGCGGATTTGGGATTTGAAAGAAATTCGCGATCCGAAATCCGAAATCCGAAATCAAAATTATGGGAATTAAAAGATTAAAACCGACATCACCCGCAAGGCGCTATCAAACATATTTGACGCGGGATGAATTGACTCCGAACGCAAAACCCGAAAAATCTTTGCTGGAGCCGAAAACAAGAATTTCAGGTCGCAACAACGACGGACGAATTACGGTTCGGCGGCGCGGCGGCGGACACAAGCGTTTTTACCGAATCGTTGACTTCAAACGAAATAAACCGGGCATTCCGGGCAAAGTTTCGCAAATTGAATACGATCCGAATCGTTCGGCGCACATCGCTTTGATTACATATCTTGACGGTGAAAAACGTTACATTATTGCCCCGGTCGGGCTAAAGGTCGGCTCAATGATTTTGAGCGGCGCCGAAGCCGATATTTTACCGGGAAATGCGCTTCCGATCAAGAACATTCCGCTTGGCACACAGATTCATAACATTGAACTGCGTCCGGGTAAAGGCGGACAAATGGCGCGTTCGGCGGGTTCATTTGCTCAACTTGTTGCCAAAGAAGGCGATTTTGCACAGCTTCGGATGCCATCGGGTGAAGTTCGCCGCGTTCCGGTTGTTTGTATGGCAACCGTCGGACAGGTCGGCAATGTTGAAAACGAAAATGTCAGTCTCGGTAAAGCGGGACGTTCGCGCTGGAAGGGCAGACGTCCGAAAGTTCGCGGCGTCGCGATGAACCCGGTCGATCACCCGCACGGCGGTGGTGAAGGCAAAACTTCGGGTGGACGTCATCCGGTAACGCCTTGGGGACAACCGACGCGCGGTTACAAGACACGCAAAAACAAACGCACACAAAATATGATTGTGCGCGACAGAAGAAGCAAGTAATTAATCGGAGTTGGGGTTTTGATCTTTGGTTTTTGTAAAAATCGAAGATCAAAGACCCAACGCCAAAGACCAAAAAGAATATATGCCACGTTCAGTTAAAAAAGGACCTTTTATTGATTTGAGTGTCCAAAAAGTTTTGAAGAGAATCAGCGAAGGCGGAAACAAACCGCAAGCGATCAAAACATGGTCGCGCCGCTCGACGATTTCGCCGGAAATGGTTGGTTTGACCTTCGGCGTTCACAACGGCAAACGTCATATTCCGGTTTATATTACGGAAAATATGGTCGGACATAAGCTCGGGGAATTTTCGCCGACACGAACCTTTAAAGGACATCCGGGAACAAAAGCCGAGAAAATGGCAAAGAGAAAATAATACCGATTTTGGATTTGCGATTTTGGATTTTGGATTGAAATAAAACAATCCGCATGAATCCAAAATCTAAAATCTAAAATCCAAAATGGAAATATGGAAGCGATAGCAAAAACAAGACATTTGAAAGGCTCGCCGCGAAAAGCGCGATTGGTAATTGATTTGATTCGCGGTGTCAACGTTTCGCGAGCATTGGCGATTTTGAAATTTACCGATAAGCGCGCGGCTGATCCGATCGCCAAAACTCTGCGTTCGGCGATTGCCAACGCGACTTATCTGGCGGAACAGCAAAATATTGCGATTGACCCGGACGATTTGTGGGTGAAAACCTGTTTCGTCGATATGGGCGCGCATAAAAATCGCCGCCGGATGCGTCCGGCACCGCAGGGACGCGCCTATCGTGAACAGCGTCATTACTGCCATATCACGATCTTGGTTTCGAGCGATGAAAGCCCGCAAACAGCGGCGGATAATGCGAGAAAAGCAAAGGCTGTCAGCAATAAAGAAAAGGCTAATAAGAAAGCAAAACCTCCGATCAAAGCCGCGAAGACTTCTGAAAAGAAGGACGAGGTAAAAGAAACCAAAAAAGCGAAACAAGAAGAAGTAAAAGCTGAGGAAGTTGAAACGGCGGCAACCGAAACAGTTGTCGAAACAACCGAAACTTCGCCGAAAGCAGCGCCATCAACCGAAACCGTCGTTGAAGAAACAGTCGAAACCGAAGCAACGCCGGAAACAGACGGAGAAACTGAAAAACAGTAAAGAATTTTAATTATGGGACAAAAAGTTCATCCATACGGCTTTCGGGTCGGATACAACAAAGATTGGCATTCGCACTGGTATGCGAAGAAAGAATTTGCGACATTTCTGGCAGAAGATCTGCAGCTGAAACGTGATCTGAAAAAGCGTTTCACGGGTGCCGGAGTTTCGCACATCGACGTCGAACGCGCCGCCAATCGTTTGAAAATTATTATTTACACCTCGCGTCCCGGTATCATCATCGGACGTAAAGGTTCGGAAATCGAAAAACTCAAAGAAGATTTGTCGAAGAAAACCGGACGCGAAGTGATTGTTTCGATTCAGGAAATTACCAAACCGGAACTCAACGCGCAGCTCCAAGCTGAAAAGATCGCCCAGCAGCTCGAAAAACGAATCGCTTTTCGACGGGCGATGCGCAAGATCTTGGAAGAGTCGCAGCGTTTCGGTGCTCAGGGCGTCAAAGTAATGTGCGCCGGGCGTTTGAACGGTGCGGAAATCGCCCGAACCGAATGGAGCCTGGAAGGTCGGCTGCCGCTGCACACGCTGCGCGCCGATATTGATTACGGATTTGCCGAAGCTTTAACGACTTTTGGGATCATCGGAGTCAAGGTTTGGATCTATCGCGGTGATATTCTCGACCCGAATGCTTCGATGGCACGCGGAACGACGACCGACCCGATCAATGAACCAAAAGTTCAGGGCGGCGGACGCGGTGACAGAAGACCGCCGCGCCGACGCGATAGAGACGATAACAGAAGATAACAAGATTTTAGATTATAGATTTGGGATTTTGAATTGAAAACAAATCGTAAATTCCAAATCCCAAATTGAGGTAACTCATTATGTTAATGCCGAAAAAGGTCAAGCACCGAAGAGTAATGAAAGGTCGTATGCGCGGAAAAGCGACACGCGGCGAAAAAATGAATTTTGGTGACTTCGGACTCAAAACTTTAGAAGCCGGTTGGATCACCGACCGCCAGATCGAAGCGGCTCGTATTGCAATGACTCGTCACATCAAACGTGGCGGAAAGGTTTGGATTCGAATGTTTCCCGATAAGCCGATCACGAAAAAACCGGCTGAAACACGTATGGGAAGCGGTAAGGGCGCTCCGGATCACTGGGTCGCAGTCGTCAAACCGGGTCGGATTTTGTATGAAATTCAAGGAGTGCCGGAAGATTTGGCACGCGAAGCAATGCGTCTCGCGGCACAAAAACTTCCGATCAAAACGAAGTTTGTCAGCCGTACTGACCTTGAAGGAGGGATTGTTTAATGAAACGCAAGGAAGAACTTGGACAACTCCGCGAAATGAATGTGGATGAACTGCGCGAACAAGCTGACAGTTTGAAAGAATCTCTGTTTCGTTTGAAGTTTAGAAAAACATTGGGTGTCGGTGAATCGGTCAATGACATTCGCCGCGAAAAGAAAACCCTCGCGCGGGTCTTTACATTGATCAATGAAAAAGAATCTGCCGTGAAAGAGGCTTAAGCGAAATTAGGTTGAAAAGAGAAAAATGTCAAAAAAGAAGACTGAAGAAGAAGTAGAAGAAACAACTGCTGAAGCGACCGCCGAAACGGAAACTCCGGCAGAAGAAACGCCGGTCGAAGCCGTTGCCGCCGAAACCGAAGCCGCCGTTGAAGAAACGCCGGTCGAAGCCAAATCTGAAGAACCGCCGGTCGAAGCCAAAGCTGAAACCGTCGAAACGCCGAAAAAATCGGGCGGCAAAAAGAAAACCGAGGCATCTGCCGAAACAAAAGAGTCATCAGTTGTTGATTCAGTTGTCGAAGCCGTTGCCGAAGCGGTAGAAATGGTTGCCGAAACGGTCAGCGAGGCAGTTTCGAGCGTCGTTTCAGCCGTCACCGGAACTTCGGACGAAGCGGTTGAAAAACAGAGTAAGCGGGCGGAAAAGATCGGCATCGTCGCGTCTGACAAAATGACGAAAACGGTGACGGTCCGGGTTGACCGACTGGTCAAACATCCGATCTACCGCAAATACGTCAAACGCCGCAAGAAATTTATGGCGCACGATGAAACCGGCGCGAGCATTGGCGACAAGGTTCGGATCGTCGAAACCCGACCGCTTTCAGCGCGAAAACGCTGGCGTGTTGTTGAAATTATTCAGAAAGCTGAAAAATAGGGAATGGTAAATCGTCAATAGATAAAACGATTTGCGATTACCGATTAACGATTTACGAGGAAAAGTTATGATTCAAATGCAGACCTCTTTAACGGTCGCAGACAATTCAGGCGCGAAACGTGTAGTAATGATTATGCCGATCGGCGGCTCAACCGGCAAAATTGCGCGGCTCGGCGATAAGATCAAGGTTACCGTCAAAGAAGCCTCGCCCGATGGAACAGCCAAGAAAGGTAAAGTTTACAGTGCGGTCATCGTCAGAACGCGTAAGGAAGTTCGCCGCAAAGACGGCACTTACATTCGGTTCGACGAAAATGCGGCGGTTTTGATCAAAGATGACGGTTCGCCGGTCGGCACCCGTGTTTTTGGTCCGGTCGCTCGCGAACTCCGCGAGAAAAATTTTATGAAAATCGTGAGCCTTGCGCCGGAGGTGATTTAAGAGAATGAAAACGGTCAAGAAAGGAACAATTAGAAGTAAGATCAAACGCGGCGACACGATCGTGTTTATTGCCGGAAAAGAATTTAACCGTTACGACAGCGCCGGTAAACGCCAGCCGCTGCGCGGGAAAGTGATCGCGGTTGACCCGATCAACGGCAAGATCAAAGTCGAAGGCGCGATGATTGTCAAACGTCACCGTAAAGCCGTTCCGCAGATGGGTGTCGAAGGCGGCATTATCGAACAGGAAGCGTGGTTCAATGTTTCAAATGTGGCGTTGATCGATCCGGA
>JBBQOA010000383.1:0-4967 GCA_038330465.1 Pyrinomonadales bacterium | reverse complement strand
ACACAAGCAAAACGCTGTCCACCAATGAAGATCCGAGTATGATCGGCAAACGCAACATCAATGGCGGCGGCGATAAAATTTGGGGTTTGCTCGGCGGTTCGCGTGAAAAGGAAATAGCCGTCGGTCGGCAGCTCGCGATGGAAGTCGAACAGCAGGCAAAACTGGTTGACGATGAAATGGTCACCGAATATATCAACCGCGTCGGACAAAACATCGTGCTTCATTCGGACGCCAAAGTTCCCTTTACGATCAAGGTCATCGACACGGACGAAGTAAATGCTTTCGCACTGCCGGGCGGATTCTTTTTTGTCAACAAAGGTTTGATCTTAGCAGCCGATAACGAATCGGAACTCGCCGGCGTAATGGCGCACGAAATCGCCCATGTCTGCGCGCGGCACGCAATGGAAAATCAAGGCAAAGCAACCGCGATGAACTACGGAATGCTCGCCGGAATCATTTTCGGCGGCGGTATCCTCAGCTCCGTTTTGTATAATGGCGGCGGTATTATCGGCGCGCTCGGAATGCTTAAATTCTCGCGCAGTGCCGAAGAAGAAGCGGACCGGCTCGGCGTTCAATATCTTTATGCCTCGGGCTATGACCCGACCGGAATGGCGACAATGTTTGAAAAACTCGCTTCGCAAAATAAGAAGAAAGCCGGCACGCTGACCAAGCTTTTCTCGTCGCATCCGCAATCGCTTGATCGCCGCGATGCCAGTCTCGCGCTGGTCGCACGATTCCCCGAAAAAGAAGAATACATCATCAGCACATCGGAATTTCAGCGCGTCAAAGAACATCTGATGCGTATTTCGAATGCCAAAGCCGGCGTGACCAGCGATATTGATGATTCCGATTCGAGTAAACCGACGCTCAAACGCCGTCAACCCGATTCGGATACAACGACCGATCCGAACGATGATTCGACGAAACCCGACACCAATAAACCGCCGCAACTCAAACGGCGCAACGAACCGACAACCCCGACGACGTCGCCGACACCGGATAATTAAACGCCTTGGGCAACGAACAAAAAAGTAAAAGGGACGCGTCAGAAGTGATGCGTCCCTTTTACTTTTTTATCAGAAATGCCGTGACCGAATTTGTTGATCGTGATCCTTTCCAAAAACTGAGCCTGTGCTTCTTTGTTTAGTCCAAAAGCGTTCCGTAAATGCCGAGCGGTAAACTGAAAACGGCTTCGTTGGTCGCAACGATCGCTTCGCCTTTACGCGTGAAGCAAAGCCCGATGACATTGTTTCCGGCGATAAAGACTTCGGCTGTTTCGGCATCGGGCGAGATCTTGACGATTCCGCGTCTGCCTTGCAGACACGCCGCGACGTATAAATTGCCTGCTTTATCAAACGCCAAGCCTTGCGGACGCCCCAGTCCACGAAAAAATTTCGAATCGAAACCGGTCTTATCAACCGCGTAAACCGCGTCGAAACTCGAAAGACCGGGCGCGGTCACAAAGAGCCGTCCGTCCGGTCCGAAAGCCAGATGATACGCCGAGACCGATGGTTCGATCGTGGCAAAGGGTTCGGGGCTTCCAAAATCCGAAATGCGGTAGATCGTGCCGCTGCGGTCGCCGACAAACATCTCGTTTTGACTGTCAAAAGCAATCCCGGTCGCAATGCCCAACCCGGTTGAGAACGGAATAATTTCTTCATTGCGCTCGATTCGGCAAACCTCACCGTCCGACCGATTCGTCACATAGAACGCGCCTTTTTGGTCAAAGGCGATGCCGGTCGGATTCATCACATCAGCGGGCAATTCCTCTAAAAATCCGTCTTTTTCAAAACGATAAAGCGTGACGGGAAGATGTTGTCCGCGCGAGCCCGAACGGGTTAAAATTATCGAATCATCTTTCGGATCGATCGCCGGATTGGCAACGATGTGCAGATCATCCGTCAGTTTTTTACCAACGATGAAATTGGCAGGCGCACTTTTTTCGCCGCCGTTTTCGAGATAAACTTCGATCTCGACCGTTTCAAAATGAGCGGGGACAATTGCCAGGATCCGATTTGGCGACGCGCCGACCAAACGCGCTTTTTGCCCCTCAAAATAAACTCCGTAGTCATCTGTTTGGTTTATTTCAAAACCTTCGCATTCGATTGAGATCTCACCACTAGGAATTGCGTAAGACGGATTGATTGAAATGATTCTGCCTGCTTTATTCATTAAATTCTCCGATTCAAAACTTGTATTTTACGACGCAACGCGGCTGATAGCAATCAGAGCGATTTCGGATTGTAGAATTCGGATTTCTGATATTTCGATGAACAGGCTTCGACACTGAAATTGGAAGCAGCCGAAAAGAAAAAATCCGAAATCCGAAATCCGAAATCCGAAATCCGCTTGTGTTATAATTTATGAATTGGAGGATTTGTTTTATTAGCAGCATTCACGGTTTTACACAAGGATTAAAGCATAATCAACTTCGGCGCATCGAACGATTATCCACCCGGCGCGTCGCTCCCGAACAAATCGTTTCGCCCGAACTCGCGCGTCAATTATCCGAAATTTCGTTTGAAACCGGCAGACAGATCGGCGTTTTGATCAACCGCAAAGGACAGGTCGAATATGTGATGGTCGGCAATGCCAAGCAGATCGAAATGCCGGATTTCGGTCGCGCTCGTGTTTCGCAGGAACGTTTTCGCGGACTGCGCTGCGTGCATACGCATCTCAACGGCGAAAAACTGACGCAGGATGATCTGACCGACCTCGCGCTGCTCCGGCTCGATCTGATGTCGATCATCCAGGTCAATGAACTCAACGGTTTACCCGATCAGGTCTATTCGGCGCACCTGGTTCCTTCGACTGCCGAAAAACTCGAAACCGAAAGCCAATCGCTGCCCTACGAATTTTTGGAACCGAACATTCCGTCGCAGCTCGACACGGATTTTATCGGTTTGATCAATTCGCTCGAAAACGAGATGGCGCGAAATCGCGGAACGGCGCGCAACCGGCAAACAATGCGCGACCGCGTGATTCTGGTCGGCGTAACGACCGGATATTTGACGGACGCCGAAGAATCGCTCGCCGAACTCGAAGAACTCGCGCTCTCGGCGGATGCGGTTGTGCTTGACAAGATTCTTCAACGCCGTCCGAAGATCGACCCGAAAACCGTTCTCGGTCGCGGCAAACTCGAAGAACTACTTGTGCGTTCGATGCGTTTGGGCGCGGATCTGATCGTTTTCGACACGGAGCTTTCGCCCGCGCAGGTGCGTTCGCTCTCGGAAGCGACGGATCTAAAAGTTATCGACCGCCCGCAATTGATTCTCGACATTTTCGCCCAACGCGCCCAATCGCGCGAAGGAAAATTGCAGGTCGAACTCGCGCAGCTCAAATATCTGCTGCCGCGCCTCGCGCAAGGACAGAATCCAGCTTTTTCGCGGCTCGCGGGCGGCATCGGCGGGCGCGGTCCGGGCGAAACGAAACTCGAAACCGACCGGCGCCGCGTCCGCGATAAAATTACGCAGCTCGAAAAACAGGTTGACAATTTAAGCCGTCAGCGTCAGGAACGCCGCAAACATCGCGTCCAGAAAAACGTCCCGATTATTTCGCTGGTCGGCTATACAAATGCCGGAAAATCGACGCTTTTGAATACTTTGACCCAAAGCAAGGTTTATACGGAAAAGAAAATGTTCGCCACCTTAGACCCGACTTCGCGCCGTCTGCGGCTGCCTTATGAGCAGGAAGTTATCATTAACGATACGGTCGGTTTTATCCGCGATCTGCCCGAAGCGCTGGTCGCCGCGTTTCGCGCGACGCTCGAAGAAATTTCGGACAGCGATCTGCTTGTTCATTTAGTGGACGCGTCGAACCCGAATTGTTTGGCACATATCGAATCGGTTGAAAAGATTTTGTTGGATCTGAAATTAAATGAAATTCCGCAGATCGTCGTTTTGAATAAAGCGGATTTGCTTGATGAGAGTTCATTAAACGCGCTCGAAAGACAGATCGAGCTTGACAAACATAGTGAAAGCGTGGCAATTTCAGCTATCCAGCCACGCACATTAAAGCCGTTAGTTGAAAAGATCGGGGAGATTTTGACCGTTCCAAGTTCTAAGTTCGAGGTTTCAAGTTCTCTTATTTAAACTTGAAACTCGAAGCTTGAAGCTAAACTACAAACAATTCATGATTAGTTATTTGGCGGTTGAACAACGAGATAAACATCCCACGCCCAGCGTCCGAGCTGTGCGTCTTGCGAATCACGCACTCTTGCCTTGTATCTGAAACGATTTCCGAATTCATCCGTGCGTCTTGATTCCTGATAATCCAAATCGATTTTTGCCAATCCTAATGCGGGCAGCGTTTTCAGTTCATTTGCTTCCGAAACGCCGTTATGATTTAAGTCTTGCCACAGACGCAGATTTGCAAACACCGTATCGAGCCGATTGATCTTGCCGTCGCCGTTTCCGCCGTAGTCTGCTTTATCAAAAACAGCCAACGCGAGAAAGCCGTTTTTCATTTCGCCGACGGGCGGCGCGGGCTGCGAAGTCGAATTACCGAACAATTCCTTGCCGCTGTCAATCGTCCCGTTGCCGTTGCGGTCAAGTGCCAGCCAAGCATCATCGGAATTAGTTGAGCTCCACGCAACGCGGTCGGCTGTGCCGTCGCCGTTAATGTCGAAACTCAAGCCCGTTTGAGCATTCGTCAGATTAAAACCGTTGCCCGAAACATCAATCACAATCGGCGATTGTCCGCATTGACAAGAACCGTAGTCATAAACTCCGCCGATTTGCCAACAAGCATTTAATTCCTCTTGAGTAGGATTGCACGGACTGCAAATATTCGGAGAATCGCCATCCTTGAAAACCTCGCCCGAAGTCGTTAATCCGCTCAAACATCCGCCGCCGCCACCGACACAATTTGAATCGTTCCATTGGCAGGTTTCTGTATTCCAAGTGGCCATTCTACATGGCTTAGCTCCCATAGGTTGGGGACAAGTGCAAGATATGGGATAAGAAATG
>JBBQOA010000382.1:0-4983 GCA_038330465.1 Pyrinomonadales bacterium | reverse complement strand
AATTTTTTAGATAATACGAAGCCAAAATTCCGGTCAACCCGCCTGCCGCGAGCGCGAGCGCGAGCGCGGTCGGAAACCACAGATATTTCCAAAACCCGCGTCCTTTCGATTCAACCGATTTGATTTCTTTTTCAACAATTTCTCTTTCTCTTGCCATAACTTACCTCTAACTTTGTTTTGAGCCTCGCATCGAGGCGGGACTCAAAATTCTTAATTTACAAATCTTCGCATTTTTACGCTGATAACAAAACCGATCGCGATAAATGTCGATAAAACCGCCGAAAGTCCCGCGCTCATCAGCGGCAGCGGAACGCCGATGACCGGCAAAAATCCCAAAACCATCCCGACATTCATAAAGATCTGAAAGGTCATTCCGCCCGCGATCGCCATGATCACGAGCATTCCGGCGCGGTCAGGCGCTTCACGGGCACCGGCGACCAGCCGCGACAGCAGAATCGCATAAGCAAGCAGCAGCGAAACACAGCCAATAAACCCGGTATTTTCCGCCGTCACCGCAAAGATAAAATCGGTGTGCGGTTCGGGCAAAAATTTCAGCTTCGCCTGCGACGTTTCGGTGTCGCCTTTGATTCCGGTCAAACCGCCCTTGCCGACCGTGATCATCGATTGGATCGTGTGATAGGCGTAGCCGCGCGGGTCGGCGTTTTCTGGGTCGAGAATAACATTGATGCGCTCCTGCTGATAACCTTTGATTTTGCCTGTTTTGACACCGACCCAATACGCCGCCGGAGCCAAGATTATGCCTGCCAGAATCGTGAGCACGACATATCTAATCTTAATTCCTGAAAGAAAGAAAACAACCGCGAGCAGCGGAAAATAAGTGATCGCTTGTCCGGCATCCGGTTCGAGCATGATCAAACCGAGCGGCGCCGCTAAAATGGCAATCCCGATCAGTATTTCCTTAAATTTCAAAGATCCGCTTTTCCGCGCTCCGAAATATTTGGCAAGCATCAGCACAACCGGAATTTTGACAAATTCCGACGGCTGAAATTGTCCGATAAACGGAACTTTGATCCAGCATTGCTGCCCGTTGATCTTCATTCCGATTCCGGGTATTAGCACCAAAACCAACAGAAGCAGCCCAATTCCGTATAAAACCGGCGCGGCATCGACAATCCGCCGATAATCGCTGAAACCGACGACCGCAAATGCAACCAGCGCGATGCCCAAACCGATGATTTGTTTTGACCAATAACTTTCGGTCGGCTGGGCGTTATAAATTTGCCAAACACCGAAACTGACAATGGCAACGGCTAAAGCAGTTGTCAGCCAATCAAAATCCCGTAAATCGCGTTTTTCGATGATTGCTACCATATTTCGAGTGGAGTGTGGAGAGCAGAGAGTCGAAAGTGGTGAGAAAAATTAAACTCTCCGCTTGCGACTCTTCACTCCCGACTATTTTTTCGCTACTTCCTGATTAACAACTTGTCCGCCGTTTCTTTTCGATAAATATGCTTCATAAACGCCTTTCACCGCCGGCGCCGCATTTGAACCGCCGAAGCCGGAATTTTCAATCAGTGCAAGCACCGCCAATTCCGGTTTATAAGCGGGCGCGAAACTGACGAACCAGGCGTGGTCTTTAGCGCCGCCCGAACCGAGTGCCGAGTTTTGCGCGGTGCCGGTTTTTCCGGCAATGTCAAAGCCCGGAATTCTGATTGAACCTGCCGTTCCGCCGCCATTGACGACGCCCCACATTCCTTTCAAAACGAGTGCGTTTTGTTCGTCGGTCATTTCGATAATTTTCGGTTCCGGGTGCTGGAAACTAAAACCCTGACGCGCCGGTCGGTATGTCATCTCGCCTTCATTGCCGATCGCGCCGATCGGTTTAAATTCTTTCAGAAAATGCGGCACATACATTCTGCCGTGAACGCCGACACTCGCAATCGCGCGCAGCAGTGAGATCGGCGTGACGACCACCGTATCTTGTCCGATTCCGGCATAGACGGTGCGAATATCGCCCCATTTTCCTTCGCGTTTTTCGATTATCGGTTTCCAGGTTTTCGGTGTTTGACTGATCTTTTCGTTCGGCAAATCAATTCCGGTGCGTTTGTCAAAATCGAAGTTTTCGACCATTTCGATCAATCCTTCGACCTTCATTTTCAAAGCCAAATGATAATAATACGAGTCGCAGGATTTGGTGATCGCGTAATCGAGCGCCGGCGAACCGTGGCTTCCCATACAGCGCGTAAATTTATTACCGACCGTAATTCCGCCGCCGCACAACATATGCGAATTGGCAACCGTGATCGCGCCTTGCTGCAATCCGCCGACCGATTCGGGAATTTTCCACGTCGAACCCGGCGGATAACGCCCCTGAATCGCGCGATTGTAAAGCGGACGCTGTTCATCTTGCCAATAAGCCGCGATTTGTTTGCGACCTTCCGGCACGCTGCTGCCCTGAACAAAGATATTCGGGTCAAATGAAGGCGCCGAAGCCATCGCTAAAACTTCGCCGTTATTCGGGTCGGTGACGATGATCGTTCCGCGTTTTGTCGAAGAGATAGCAAGCTGATTTTCAGCCGCCATTTGCAGATCAAGGTCAATCGTCGAGATCAGATCTTGTCCGGCTTGCGGCGGAACGGTTTCGATCTCGCTCTGGACGCGCCCGCGGCTGTCGACGATAACTTTTCGATAACCCGGTTTTCCGCGCAAAAATTCGTCGTAATATTGTTCGAGTCCGCCCTTGCCGACAATATCGCCCGGACGAAAACCTTTCTCCCGAACTTCGGGTTTTTCGAGTTCCTTCGGACTGATCTCGCCGACATAACCGAGCACGTGAGCAAGTGTTTGTTTGAGCGGATAAACTCGCTGCGGCTGAAGCTCGACGCGCAGTTCGGGATATTCCATCGAATGCGCTTCGACCCAGGTGATGTCCTGAATGGTCGCATTCTCCTTGAGAACCATCGTTTCAAATTCGTTTTGCTTTTTGATCAGATTGAGCCGTTCGACGACAAATTGACGATCAACATTCAATCCGCCCGCGTAATCGTCGATCCGGTCGGTGACGTCGATTTTCTTGATCGGTTCGTTCGAGAGCGTAATATTGTAGGTCGGTCGCGAATCGACGAGAATTTTTCCGTTGCGGTCAAAGATCGCCCCGCGCGGCGCCGGGATCGGAATCAGCCGAATCCGTTGATTTTCGGCTTTTTCGTCATAATATTCGCCTTTGACGATTTGCAGATAATAAAGACGAGCACCGAGAATCGTCAGCAAAACAAAAGCGATTATCTGAATTGTGCCGACTCTGATACCAAGATTTTGCGTGTGATCGTATAGCTTCATTTTCGTTATTGCTTAGTGGTTTTTGACCGATAGAAAATTACCTTTTTCCCAAACGTATCGGGTTTCGCCGACGAGTTTGACGCCGCGAAGAAGAACTTCCGCGTTTATTTCTCTTCAAACTGTCGGTTGAAAAACTACCCAAAATTAAATAAACAATTGTTCCCGCGATCGTCGTCCCGATCAGAGAATAAGCGATCGTTTCCAAAAACGGCGACGTCAATTCTTGTCCGAACAGCCGATGCAGACCGTAATATACCAGATCATTAATCAAACAGGCTCCTGCTATGACGGGGATCTGTAATAAAAGGTTGTCTAAATAGACGCGCCGCGCGATCTCCGAAACGGCGTAGGCGATCAATGTTTTTGTGAATCCGTTAGCGCCCAAAAGTCCGCCGCTCAAAGCATCGACGGCAATACCGGAGATCATTCCAAAAATGAGAGCTTTGATCGTATTTCTCTGCAAGGCGGCGTAAACGATAATTATCAGCGGAAAATCAACATACATAAAAACATCAGAAACGTTTCGAAGCGTCCACTGAAGTATTACGGCAATGATTACTGCAATTGTGATTTTTAACTGTTCCATTCTCAATTTCAAGTTTCAAATTCCAATTTGAAACCCGTAACTCATCTTTTCTTCTTGTCGTCTTTGACCGCATTCGGCAAAGTCTTTTCGTATTCGGGTTTCGGCGGCGGTTCGTAAAGCACGACGGCAACTTCCTCCATCGAATAAAGTTTCGCGCTCGGTCTGATAAATATCTGTTGCGGAACGGTCGCCGAACCGGGACGAACTTCGGCAACTTCGCCCAATTTCAAGCCCGCCGGATAAATACCGTCCTGTCCGCTCGTATAAACCATCTCGCCGACCTGTACCTCGATCGTGCCGGGAATATAACCCATTTCAAGCAATTCTTTTTTACCGGTGCCGCTGACCACGCCGATCGCATTCGACGTTGAAAGTTCACCGATCACGCCGCCCAAACCGGATTTGTCTTTGGTGACCAGATTGATCTGCGCGGTGATCGGGCTGACCGCGATCACTCTGCCGATCAAGCCGCCGTTATTGACGATCGGCATATTCAGTTTGACGCCGTCGAGACTTCCGCGATTGATGATTGCCGAATCAAACCAGAGCGACGGGTCGCGTCCGATGATCTGCGCCGGCAGAATTTTGTATTTTGATTCGTTTTTGAGTTCGAGAAGTGCTTTCAGGCGTCCGTTTTCGTCCGCTAATTCTTCCTTTTTCTGAACCTCGACTTCGAGTTCCTGAACACGCTGCTTGAGCGCGTCGTTTTCGGTTTGCGCCGTTCGCAAACTTGATATTGATTGGAAATAACCCGTTACGCCGCTCGTCACGCTGGTCACCGGCGACTGCACGAAATTGGCAACCGCTTGTGTCCAAACTCTGATCACTCTTTCTTGTGAAGTCGTTTTTGCGTCATACGCCATCAGCACAAAATTGCCCAAAAGCAGGGCAACCATCAGCCACGGCGTGAGTCTCCAAACTTCTTTCTGACTTCGCTCAACCATTTTTCTAGTGGATAGTGGATAGTGGATAATGAATGCAAAAACCTATCAGGTATCCATTATTCATTATCCACTATTTTAACTTCCTGTCATTAATGAATTATCCCATTTGACGCGCTTCAGAAGTTCGATATCTGAAAGCATTTTGCCCGTCCC
>JBBQOA010000381.1:0-5018 GCA_038330465.1 Pyrinomonadales bacterium | reverse complement strand
GCAACTCAATCGACCGATCTTTTGACGACCGGCGGCGTAATTAAAGGAACATCAAACGCGAGTTCGGCTAATCCGGACAGTTTCGTCGCGAAAATTCTCGATACGCATCAGGACACCATCGGCACTTACGATCCGATCAATACCAAATTCAAACTAAAAAACACGCTTTCCGGAGCTTTAAGAAGTATTATTGTTGATCGCGGCGTTTTGGGCGATGTCGGTGTCGCCGGAGATTTCAATGGCGACGGCGTCGATACGGTTTCGACCTTTAACAACGGAACATGGAAAATCTTCAATTTTAACGTCATCGTCAGCGGTTATCCGACCGGACCGACCACCTTGAATTTCGGTCTGCCGGGCGATCTGCCGGTCGCGGGCGATTGGGATGGCGACGGCATCGAGACGGTCGGCACATTTCGTCCGAGCAGCGGGCAATTCTTTTTGACCAACCAGCAAAATGCTTCGGCGGTTAATGTGACGATCAATTTCGGCACCAACGGCGATCTGCCGGTCGCGGGCGATTGGAATGGCGACGGTATCGATTCGGTCGGCGTTTTCCGCCCGAGCACCGGACAATTTTTCCTGACCGATGACAATGTCCTCAAGGCAAATATCGATCAGGCATTCTTTTTTGGCACGAACGGCGATCTGCCGGTCGCGGGCGATTGGGACGGCAACGGCATCGAGACAATCGGCGTCTGGCGACCTTCGACGAGCGAATTTTTCCTGTCCAACGATCAAATCAACATCAGCAATCAGTTTGTCTTCGGGCAAAACACCGATCAACCGGCGGCGGGCGATTGGGACGGCAAACCGAATCCGTAAATTCAGAAAAAAAAGGCGCAAGCCAATTTTTGCGGCTTGCGCCACTCGGATAAAAAATCAATCAGCTTCAGTGAGAAAAAAATTAAATTATGAGCGAAAAAATTACAAAAATAAACGATTCCAATTTTGATGCGTTGGTCATCATTCCCAAAAAACCGACGGTTGTGTTCTTTTCGGCAAGCTGGAACGCGCCGAGCCGAATGGCGCGCCCCATACTCGAAACGGCGGCGGAAAAATATTCGCAAAAAGTAAAGATCTATGAGATGGACGTTGACGAAAATTCGATCGTGCCGACGGCTTACGCGGTCCGCAATCTTCCGGCGATTTTGACCTTTGCCGGCGGACAACTGATCGATATTCAAATCGGCGCGGTCACGCGGGACAAATTAAACGAGAAAATCGAAAAGATCGCGGATTCCGGCGAGCTTTATAAAAATATGCTCGCATTTTCCAAGAAATTAGCGGTCGGTTTCGGTAAAAGATTCGGAGTTTGAACCAAAATCACTTAAAGAGGCTGTTATGAAACGCAAAATAACCAGAGAAATTTTTGTGGTCGTTGAAACGATCCGCGTCACGAAAAAACGAGCGGTGCGAAAAAAATCGCCCGAACGGACAAAAACGGAAAATTCAAACGTCGGCAATTCTTTGGTCAAAAGCGATCCGCGCTCGGAACGCCTTGGCGAAAAATATTTCTGAGGAGAATTTGAAATGATAAAACACCAGATCATTCACGACACCCGCGCCAAAGGCACGGCGGCAAGCGCGTTTGGTGCGGGTTTTACGCTGACAGTCGATGAAAATTCTTCGGCTGATTACATCTTTAACTGGCTCAAGGTCAAAGCGATGTTCGCGGGCAGCATCGAAACTCTTTCGATTATCGCGCACGGTCGTTCGATGATCGTTGACGGCAAAAAGCGCGGCGGTTTCGGCGTTTCGCTCGGGCGCGACGGTTTGACCTGGGATAATGTCGGCGAGTGGGAAAAGATCAAAGGACTCTGCCGCTACATAGTTTTCAATTCGTGCGCGATGGCGGACACGACCGGCAGCGAGATCACGACCGACGGCAAATTATTGTGCGCGACGCTCGCCTTTTATACGCATTCGGTCATCATCGCGTCCGACACGATCCAGCAATACGAATGGTCGGCGGACGGGTCGCCGCTCGATCTCGGCGCGTGGGAAGGGACGGTCTATTATTTTCGCCCCGACGGAAAATACGGAATTTTGATGGGACCGCGCAAAAAACTAAAATCTTTGGCGGGCTCTTACGAAGCCGTCAAAGGCGTTCAGCTCTGAGCCGCGAAAAGGTGCGCAGCCGCCGCGTCTGCGCACCGCCGCTGCTCACCTAACCGTTTCTGATTTTAGAAAAATCGAATCGTGTATGAAACCTTCACGCCGCGCCCGACTTCGGGGGCGAGTTCTTTGATGAACGAGAGATGATTGCGATATTCCTTGTTCAATAAATTATAGGCATTGACGCTGAAAATATGCGCGAGATGAGCTTTGCCGATCGTGTAATTGGCTGACACATTGAAAACTCCGTAACCTGCCGTCCGTCGTTCGAGCGGAAAAAGCTTGGTTTGCGGGCTTGCCAGATTAAATTCGGGACGGACATTAAAGCCCTTGAGTTTGTAATCGAGACCGAATCGGGCGTGCGCCGGCGGAATGCGCGGCAGATTCAAATCTAATCTGACCAATTGAGCGCGAACATAATCGGCATTGAAATACAGATTGAAAGATTTGTTCAGATCCGTATCGAAACTGAATTCCGCGCCCATATAGCGGCTCTTGTCCTGCGAATAGCGCAGCACCGGTAAATTGTCTTCGATATCGACCTGACCGTCGCCGTTCTCGTCCGCATAGGCGAGATAAACATAATTGTTGATGCTGTAATAAAAGAGATTAAATTCGGCGCGGAACTTGTCGGATTGATGCCGCAGGCTGAAATCGAGCCCGTTCGAACGTTCGGGTTTTAAGTTTTGATTCCCGATCTCGAAGGCGACCGTCCCGACGTGCGGACCATTGTTGTAAAGTTCTTCGAGCGACGGCGCCCGGAACGAATTTGAATAATTGAGCACCACCGCGCCTTTTTCCCAAAGCCCGACGCGAATGCCCGCCGCGCCCGAAAATCCGATAAAACTGCGGTCGAGATAGCTCGTGTTTTCAGGATTGTAAGCGTTTCTTTCAAGCCGCGTGCCGAATTGAAAAGTGACGCGTTTGAATTTTAATTCCTCGAGCGCAAAACCCGAAAACGAATCGTGTTTCACTTTGCCGTCGATCAGGCGTTCCGCGCCCGTCACCTGATAATTGCGGTTAAAGCCCTCAAATCCGAAGCGTCCCGTCAGTTTGCCGATCGCCTTTTGCTCGAACATCGAGCGATACGAAACGGTTTTGTTGCGAAATGTCGTATTGATCGTTTCATTGTCGAGTTCGTCGTGGCGATAGTTATTATAGTTGAACGTAAATTTTCCGCTCGTCACAAATGCATCGATATCACGAAAACCGCCGTTAAATTTCAAATTATACGAGCGTGGATGAATGTCGATATTCGCATCGTTCGAGACGCCGCCCGATTCGATGAACGCGGCGAAAGGAATTCCGTAACGCCGATTATCGATGCTTAAAGTGGTCGTAAAAAACGTCTTTTTGTCGTAAAAACCCGCGCCGAAAGTCCCGCTCGTCGAACGGCTCGCGGAATTCGGGACGCGTCCGAGCGCCGAGCGAAAATCGCCCGCGTCCTGAAAACTTCCGTTGCCGAAAAATAAAAACTTATCCAATCCGTATTCGAGTCCGCCCGAAAGCCCGCCCTGCCGCGGATTGGTCGCGCCGACGGTCGTCAGAAATCCGCGAAAACCTTTGTCGGCTTTGTCCTCGTGATTGCTGACGGCATTGATGACACCGCCGATCGCGTTGCTCCCGTAAAGCAGCGTTGCCGGACCTTTGACGACCTCGATGCGGTCAACATTCAAAGTATCAATCGTTTCGGCGTGATCGCCCGACTGCGAACCGAGCGAACCGGAACGCACGCCGTCCTGCGCGACGAGCACGCGGTCGCCGTCAAATCCGCGAATCACGGGACGCGACGAACCCGCGCCGAAGCTGCGTTTGGAAACGCCCGATTCGCCTTCGAGAACCTCGCCGAGCGATGTTCCGCTGCGCGTCGTGATCTGGCTCGAAGCGACCGTTTCGACAGTTTGCAGAGCTTCAAAGGTTGATTGCTCGGCGCCCGATGCCGTGATCGTCACTTCTTCTTTGAGCGTCGAGATTTCCATCTGAAAATCGAGCGTGACCGTTTGTCCGGCGACGATGTCGATGGTTTTACTGGCGTCGGCAAATCCGTCGTTATGAACGAGGATCGTGTATTGTCCGGCGGGCACATCGGCAAAAACATAGTTTCCGCCGGTATCGGTTTTGACCGTTTTTTTAAGTTGGATGATCCGCACGGCGGCATCGTGCAAAACGGTCTGTTCGCCGCCGTAGGTCACAACGCCCGAAATTTTAGCGTTTTGGGCAAAAGCCGCCGCCGTAAAAACGAATATGATTGCGAATATTTTCGATAAATTAAAGATATGCTGCATATTTCCCTGTTTGGAATTTTGTTAGAAAATCAAAGACTAAGTCTGACAAAATACGCAGACGGCGGGCGATAAGTTTTTAATGAACGGTTGAAAATGTCGGATGAACGGTTAAAGTTTTAATAATTTCATCCGCAAAATTTTCGATTGGAGACGGCTCGCGGCAATTTCCTGTCCGTTTTTGAGCGTGATCAAGTAAGTTCCGCCGGGCATCGGCGAAACGCGCGCGATCATTTCGAGATTGACGATCGCGCCGCGTGAAAGCCTGATAAATTGGTCGGGCGCGAGCCGCATTTCGAGATCTTTCAAGCGAAAATTGATGACATATTTTTGATTTTTGGCGGTCGTGATATGGAGCAATTCGCCGTCGGCGACGATCGCCGCCACTTCCGCGACCGGCACGAGATAGATTTCCTCGCGCTTTTTGACGGGAATTCGTTCCAAAAAATCCCGGCGCGACACTTCCTCGTAAACTTTCGCCGCGTTTTTGATCGTTTCGGCTTCGATCGCCCTCCAATCATCCTGTTCGAGCCGAAAGTGGGCGCGGTTCAAAGTTTCCCGAAGCCGCGCCCGGTCAACCGGTTTCAAAAGATAAACGACGGCATTGACTTCGAACGC
>JBBQOA010000380.1:0-5025 GCA_038330465.1 Pyrinomonadales bacterium | reverse complement strand
GCGATCCCAAACATTGAAATAAACCCACGTGTTATCGGGCGAGATCGCGAGTCCCTGATAAACATTTTCCGATGGCGCGACGATCGGCACGGTGCTTCCCGTTGCGGTTTGTTTGAGCCAGAGCGATTGCCGGGCGCCGTCGTCCGTCACATAGACGACATATTTTCCGTCGGGCGAAATTGTCGCGTCGTAAACCTTTCCAAGATTTGTGAGCCGCGTCGAAGCCGCATTTTCAAAACCTTTCGCGGCGGATCGCGGCGCTGAAAAATGCCAGACGGCGTAAGCGATTCCGCCGAGAATTGCGAAGACGAGCAAAAATCCGAAAACTTTCAGCCACGAATTATTGTCGGGGCGCGAAGCCGCGTTTGAACCGCGTGCGAGCTCGGACTGCGTGACGAAACGGATCTCGGCGGTGGCGGCGCGGATCGTTTCGTGCGAATCCGAAGTAATGTCGCCGAGGAAACGGCGCAAACGTTTGATATCCGCCAATAGATCGGAAGCCGTTTGATACCGGAAACTGCGGTCTTTTTCGAGCAGTTTGAAGATGATATTTTCAAATTCAACCGGAATCTGCGGATTCAATTCGGAAAGACGTGCGGGTTGTTTATGCAGAATTTCGTCAAAAGTTCCGGCGTGGGTCGCGGCTTTGAACGGCAGTGTGCCGCCAGCCATTTCGTAAAGCAAAACGCCGAGACTCCACAGATCGGTGCGCCCGTCGAGCTTTTTGCCCAAAGCGTGTTCGGGCGACATATATTGGACTGTTCCGACGAGCATTCCGTCTTCGGTTTTGGCGCGCGTGATGTCTTGTTCGGAAACTTCTTCGGAAATGATCTTCGCGAGACCGAAATCCAAAATTTTGACCTCTCCGCGCCGGTTGATGATGATGTTCGAAGATTTGATGTCGCGGTGAATGATCTCGTGGCGATGCGCTTCGTCGAGCGCGTCGGTAATTTGTGAAGCAATGTTTAGAATCTCGGGCAGCTCGAGCGATTGCGAATTGATTTTCTCGGAAAGCGTTTCGCCTTCGACAAGTTCCATCGCCAAAAATGGTGTTTCCGAAACTTCGTTGACCTCGTAGATCGTGCAAATGTGCGGGTGATTGAGATTGGCGGCAAGCCGTGCTTCCTGCAAAAAACGGTTGAGCTGTTTGCGTTCATTTGAAACGTCGGCGGGCAAAATTTTCAGCGCGACGCGGCGCGTCAGTTTCGTGTCCTCCGCCAGATAAACTTCGCCCATTCCGCCCGCGCCGAGTTTTTTCAGGATTTTATAATGCGATATTTGCTCGACCACTTAAATTTCAAACGAAAATCCGGATTGATTGTTCGTTATGATTCTAAATTAACTTGAGTCTTGGGTTGAAATCAAAGAAGAAAGCAAATGGGACGCAGATTTTCGCGGATTTGACGGATTTACGTTGCTGTTTTGAAATTACTTACTTGATTCAACTCAAAATCACAGAAAATAAACCGCGAAAATCCGCGAAATTCCGCATCCCATTTCTTCATTTCAACTCAAGACTCAAGTTAATTTAGAAGCCGGATAGTTTAGCCGACAATCAAGCTTGCCAGACAATCGTAAATAGATTATTGTTTCATTTGTGAAACAAGTCCGAAATCCACCGAATCCATACTTAAAATATTCCGCCGAATATTTGGGCGAGCCGCCCGCTGCAAAGCTTGAAATTTATGAGGAATTGACGACCAAAAAGATCATTACGAAAGCCTTTTCATCGGATTTCGGGCATCGCTACACGGTCAATTGCTATCGCGGTTGCCTTCACGCCTGCACGTATTGTTTTGCGCGGCAGTATCACGAATTCCTCGGCTACGGCGCGGGCACCGATTTTGAAACGAAGATCGTCGTCAAACCGAACGCGCCCGCGCTGCTTCGCGCCGAACTAAAAAAAACGCGCGAAAACATCCGGCATCTCGATTTTTCGTTCGCGACCGATCCATATTTGCCGCTCGAAGCAAGCTACGAACTGACGCGAAAATGTTTGCAGGTTTGTCTCGATTTTCAAATTCCGGTCGGAATTATCACGAAATCGCCGCTCGTCACGCGCGATCTGGATATTTTGACGAAACTCAAAAATCTGACGGTTTTCTTTTCGATCCCGTTTCCGACGAAAGAGAAATCAAAACCGTTCGAGCTTTACACGCCGATTCCCGAAGTTCGTTTTCGGGCGATGAAAACTTTAACTGACGCGGGAATCAAGGTCGGCATCGGGATCGCGCCGATAATTTTGGGTTACAACGATTCAGACATTCCGATACTGCTCGAAAAAGCCAGAGAATCGGGCGCGACTCAAGCATTTATCAATTTAATTCATTTCGACACCGATTCGATCGAGCAGTATTTCACGGAAAAACTTTACGAAAAACTGCCGACGCACGCGAGCAAAATTCTTAGCCAGCTAAAACGCGAACGCGGCGGAAATCTGCGTCATCGCAGCTACCGAGAAAGAAATCAAGGCAAAACCGAAAAGTGGAAAATTGCTTTGAAATTGTTTGATTTACATTTTCGGCGGCTGGGTTTTGAGCGTTTTGAAAAGATCGAAAAACTTGAAGAAACAATATCTTTACCTGTTCAGCGAACTTTATTTTGAGGCACTATTTTCCCATTTATTTTTATTTCAAAAATTCTAAATTGACATTAAGTTATTGATGTTGTCAGAATTAGCTCGAACCAATAACATACGTCTTTAAGATTTTTTCTGTAAGACGGCGCTGATAACGTGTTTACCCAGTAAAATTTTAAGGAAAAAAGTACAAAATCTACCCGATGAAAATAAGAATATTTTTGATAATTTTGTTTTTTGCGGTCGGCGCAAATGCAACAACCTTTAACGTCACGAAAACCGCCGACACAGCTGACGGGGTTTGTGACAGTGATTGCAGCTTGCGTGAGGCAATCACGGCGGCAAATAATCTGCCGGGCGCGGACGTCATCAATCTGCTTGCCGGAACTTACACCACAACCATTTCGACAACGAACGAAAATGCCAATGCCAACGGCGATTTTGATATTACGAACAGCGTGAATATTATCGGTGCCGGAGAAGCGGCGACTTTCGTTGAGGCAAATGCTTCGCCGGGCGTCGCAATTGACCGCGTTTTTCATATTTTAGGCGTAAATACAATTGTCGTGATCGAAGGTTTAACGGTTCGCAACGGACGCACAACCTCGACTTCAGCCTTATTTCGCGGCGGCGGAATCAGAAACGAAGGCAATTTGACGCTTCGCAAGGTCACTGTTTCCAATAATCAAACCGTGACCCGCGGCGGCGGCATTACAAGCCTCAATCCGGGAACTTTTTTATCACTCGATAGAGTTACCGTCACAAATAACGCGGTAACTTCAACAATCCAAGGGACTTTTGGCGGCGGAGTCTTTACGACTTTTTCAACCGTTAAAATTCGTAAAAGCACTTTTACTTTTAATCAATCGCTGGCGACGGTCGGGGCTAGTTTAACCGGAAACGGCGGTGGTTTTTACGCGCTCGACGGCGATGTCACGATCAAAGAGTCGACTTTTTCAAATAATTCGATCAGCGGAACATCGACGGGAAATTCATCTGACGGAGCCGGAATACGGTTTGTCGGATTGAACGGACCGATGAATATTACGCTCGATAGATTGACGGTGACCAACAATCAAGCGCTCGCCGGCGGTTCGTTAGGCGCCGGGATCAGCGTCGGAACTGCCGCCGGTGCGACCCAGCAGGTGACGGTGAATCTGAGCAACAGCACGATTTCAAACAATTCCGTGACGTCAAGCGTTTCAGCTCCGGGCGGCGCCGGTCTGTTTTTAAATGGTGTCGGACTTGTCACGGCAACCATTACAAATACAAATATCGTAAACAATACGGCAACCTCAACAAATCCGTCGTTTCCAAGTTCGGGCGGCGGCATCTATTGCAATGACAGCAATCTGACCTTGCAAACGAGTAACGTGAGCGGTAATAGTGCCGAGATTGGCGGTGGAATCAGAAACGATTCGACACCTTCCGATGTTGCAACTTTTACTTCCGGTGTGACCTTAAATGGCTCAACAGTTTCCGGCAATACAAGCACCGACGGCGGGGGCATTGCCAATCTTCCAACTCTTCCGACGGTTGATTTTCCGATTGGCGGGACGACCAATCTGTCGCTGAAAAATTCGACGGTCAGCGGCAATTTGGCAACCAATAACGGCGGCGGAATCTTTCAAGATCAACCTGCCGCATCAATCTCGACAACCGTTATCAACAACAGCACGATCGTTTCAAACAAAGCAGATTCCGATAATTCGTCTGTCGGCACGGGCGGCGGCGTAAATAATTTAGCGGGAACATTGACGATTAAGAACACGATCGTTGCCAACAATTCGGTTAATACGCAGTCATTATCGGAAAAATTCGAGAAATCGGAAAACTTTGGAAGTGTTACGGGAATTGACCTCGCAGGAAATATTGTTTCCGCCGATTACAATCTGTTCAGAAACACCGGCGGCGCGGGAATTACGGGCGCGACGGCGAATAATATTACGGGAATTGACCCGAATCTTGGATTACTGGCAAGTAACGGCGGATTCAGCCAATCGCACAGATTAAACACAGGAAGCGCGGCGCGAAATGCGGGTGACCCGACAAATTGCCAGGACAATCTAAACATCGCAGTCGTTTATGACCAACGCGGATTGCCGCGTGATCAAGGCGGCGTTCGGTGCGACATCGGCGCAATTGAAGAAGGCGGCATTGTTTGGGACGGCGGCGGCGCGGACAATAATTTTTCAACTGCCGCAAACTGGGAAGGCGATGTTGCGCCGACAACCTCTGAATACGCAATTTTTAATGCGGCGAGCGGAAAAAACATTACGGTTGACGGTTCGCAAGAAGTTCGCGGCGTGATTTACGGCGGCGGTTATACGGGAAATATGACCGTTGACGGCGGCAATTTGCGGGTGCGCGATATTTTCTATCTGTATGGCGGAAATATTTCGTGCATCAATAACGGCTTTGTCAATATGGCGGTTGATTCAAAATTT
>JBBQOA010000379.1:0-5034 GCA_038330465.1 Pyrinomonadales bacterium | reverse complement strand
GAACCGTTTCCGTTGATTGAATTTCGCTTAGCTGCTCTTCCGCGTTTTCCGCGTCTTCAAGCGGCGTCGGCGCGGGCGGCGGTAGATTTTTATACCACGTAAAATAAAGAATGATGACCGTCACCAAAGTCGTTGCGAGCAGGCTGAAACCGATCGTTAAGCGGTGCAGAATCAGGTAAAGCATCGAAACATAAAGCGCCGTAATGCCGATCAAAGCGACGACCGTGTTGAAGAGATCAACCTTGAACGGCGATTGTTTTTTGAAATCGGGAGTTTCTGCCAAAACCGCCGCTTTCGCCGGCTTCCACGCGCCGGCGGGCTGAACTTTGCGATAGAAATTTTTCAAGGTTTCAATGTCTGTCGGTTGCGTTAATAGCGAGACGGTAATCGTGATGATCGTCGAAAGTATCGCAATGATCGGAAATCCGACGTAGAGCGGAATCGAATGCTCGTTATAAATCGTCTGGTCGAGAAAAACCTGTCCAAGCGAGAGCGCCATTCCGCCAAAAACGCCCGCTGCGTAGCCTTGCCCGTTCAGCCGCCACCAGTACCAGCGCAAAACGTTCGGCGGCAGAATTCCGGCGGCGAGCGTTCCGAAGATCCATAAAAACGCCGTGTTGATCGAAGTGCCGAAAACCGAGATGATCAAACCGACGACGATCAAAAGTGTCGATGAAAGATAGCTCACGCGCACCAATTTTTTCGCGTCGGCTTTCGGATTGATGTAGCGCTGATAAACGTCCTTGACGAGATATGACGCGCCGCCGTTAACGGTCGAACTGAAAGTCGCGAGAAATCCCGAAAGCAGCGCGGCGAGCATAAATCCGACAAGTCCGACGGGCAGCATCGAACCGATGATCAGCGGCAGCGCGGTTTCCGGATCGGCTTTGAGCTTGGCATCCAAAACCGCGTTGCCGATGCCCATGATCGCCATCACCGCGATCGCCATCGCAAAACTCCAGCGAACGGTGTGAATTGCGCCCCAAAGCGCGCCGAGTTTTGAAGCGTCGCGTTCGTCTTTCGCCGCCAAAAATCTTTGAAAATCGTAAAGCTGTTCGGGACCGCTCAGGCACAGCAGTAAACCTTTCGCGACCCAAACGGCGACGAGCGCACCGAAAAACGAATAATCCGTGCCGCCCGACACTAATCCCTGCATAAAGTCGGGACGCAAACTTGGCAGAATGTCGCCCCATGTATTTGGTATCTTGGAAGCAAAAACTTCTGCATTAAAGTGCTGGTATCCGACAATGGCAAATAAAATCGCGCCGGCACTCAAAACGATCGTTTGAACGATCTCGACGCGAACGATCCCGTGAAATCCACCAAGAATTACGTAAAGTCCCGTCACACCGAGGATCAAGACCGCACAAATGGTTTCACTCGTCAAAGTAAAAACGGATTGTCCGAAATGGAAAACATGCGGCTCAAAATGAAGAAAGATCGCGCCGAATTTGCCCATCCCGATCGCGCTGTAACCGAGCAGCGCGGAAATCGTCAGAACGGCAAAAAGCGTGTATGAAAGTCTTGCCAGATCGCCCGCTTTCGTATTTCCGAAACGCGTTTTCATCCATTCCGCGCCGGTCATCGCGTCCGAACGGCGGATCCATTTGCCCATATAGGCGAGATAAAACGCCGTGATCGGAAAACCCCAGAGCCAATGCACCCACATTCCTTTGAGCCCGAGCGCGATAAATGTCGAAACGATCCACATCGTGCCCGTAATATCGAAATACGACGACGAACCCGACATCGCGAGCGCCCACCACGGAAGCTGCCGCCCGCCGAGAAAATAGGACGACATTCCCTTGGCAGCGCGGCGTTTCATCGCGAAACCGATGCTCATGATCGCTGCCAGATAAACAACCACGATAATTTGGTCGAGAGTTGAAAGTTGCATAACGTTCCTTCTTTGTTTTGAGCTAAGTCAAAGTGAATGATTATTACTAACTAATTCGTTTAATTGTTTTTATAAGTATGTAGTACAAAGAAATATCTTCTTTAATATCAAAAACCAAAACTTTATTTTCACCGAAGATTAAGTATTTGTAACACGTCTTTATTCAGCTTGTCAATACATTTCTGCCAAATTTATGATTTATGATTTTCTTCAAAAAAATCGACTAAGTTAATAAATAATTAAGGTTATCAAGATAGAGCGGGTTGCTTGAGATCAAAACTTTTGATGAATATTTAAAAATAAACATAAAATTTCTTGACTAAAATTGGTCTAACCAATTATCTTTTGGAAGTTTGACCGAAAATCTTTGTCGATTCATTTTGAAAATTGATCTTTAACCAATGACAAGACAACTTTGAGGCGCCGGTCCCAGTAATCCCAATCGTGAGCGCCGGAAATTTCGAGAAATTGATGTATGATTTGGCGCCGTTTCAAACTTTGGGCAAATCTTTGATTGACCGGCAAAAAAGAATCTTCCGCGCCGCAATCAAAATAAAAGAAAGGTAAATTTTCGATCTGCTCCGCCGGAAAATTTTCCGCCATCCGAAACAGATCGTTTGCTTCCCGGCTTTTGTCGCCCTTTTTTCCGAACGTGCTGAGGATCGATGGGACGAGGTCTTGCCAAGCGGGATTTGGTTCATCTTCAAAAACAGCGGCAGCGTGAAAAGCGCCGCTCATCGAAGCGGCAAAACAAAACATTTCCGGTCTGCAAAAAGCAAATTTGAAAGCGCCGTAGCCGCCCATCGAAAGTCCGGCAACGGCACGCGAATTTCTGTTTTTTCCGGCGTTGAATTTTCGTTCGACTTCAGGGATCAGTTCTTCAAAAAAATAGCTTTCGTAGTAATGATCGGCGATTTCCGTGTTATCCGAATACCAGTTGTCGCCGCCTTCGGGACAAATTATCAGAAACGGGAGATCTTTCGCGTATTCGGCAATTTTCGTATTGGTCAGGTAATTGTCAAAACGCCCGAAAAGTCCGTGTAAAAGATATAAAACGCCGCCGGCGGCGGATTGCTTTGAATGGTTTTCGGGAAGAATCGCATAATACGAAACTTCTTTGCCGAGCAGTTTGCTTTGTAAATTTACTATTCGGGTTTTGAGCATTTCTTCAGGCAAATTTTTACTCATTTCGATTTAGGCAAACGGCTCAAAAGAAGTTTTGCAAAGCGATCGGAATCGCGCCAAACAAGCTCGGACGCTGGACGCTCGCCGGGCGAATATCGATTTTCGCGATCGACGGAATCAGATAACGGCTTTTGACTCTTTCTTTGATGATCGGTTCAAGGATATTCCACGCCGTCGAAATATCGCCGCCGACGACGATGATCTCAGGGCTCAGTCCGTGGGCGAGATTGGCAATGCCTTCGCCGAGATATTCGGCGGTTGCGCGCAGTGCCGAGAGCGCCTTTTCGTCGCCGCGGTTAGCCTGCGCGATGATATCGGTGATCGAAGTCGTGATCGAACCGTTTTTGTTGTTCATCAAACGGTGATAGCGGGCGATCGTCGCGCTTTCGGAAGCGAGCGTTTCCCAGCAGCCTTTTCGCCCGCACGAGCAAATTTCGCCGTTCGGTTCGAGACACATATGACCAAAACCGCCGAGCCCGATCTGTGAACCGACGTGCAGCTCGCCATTGATGATGAGACCTGTTCCGAGACCGTCAACAACCAGAATATAAAGCAGAGTTTTGACCTTGATTTCATCGAGCGGTCCGTACCAAAGCTCGGAGAAGGCGGCGGCATTCGCGTCGTTTTCAACAAAGACGGGCAATTTCAGCCGTTCTTCGAGAATCGCTTTGACCGGCATATTATTCCATTCGAGATTCGGCGAAACGGCGACCTCGCCGCGGTCGCGCCGGATCAGTCCGGGAACGCTCACGCCGACGCCGGCAAATTTGACGCGCGGGTAATCATTTTGCACGGTTTTTTCGATTTCCGAGGCGATCCGCTGAAGAAGGTCTTTCGGATTTCCTTCCGTCATCAAGGCTTTTTGTTTGAGGATTCGCCCGTTAAAATCGCTGACCGCATAAACCGTGTCGCGGACGCCGATGTCGATCGCCAGAACATACGCGTTTTCGCCGTTGATATACAAATATGTGGGTTTGCGTCCGCCGCTCGAAGGACCTTCCGCGCCTTCATAAATGACGCCTTTGCGCATCAGACGGTTGACGATCGAAGAAACCGTGCCGGGTCGCAGACCGCTGACTTTGGCGATTTCCGCGCGTGAGATCGGCTGTTTTTCACGAATCAGATGAAGCAGCAGAGTTTGATTGATATTCCTGATGTCGTGAATATCAACCATTTTCAATTCGTGTGATTTCTTGATTTTCATTTCTTTAACTTTTACATCAGAGCGGAAAATACTTCAATTAAATTGCGGTCGAATCCTTTGACTTTTTAATATTTTTTTATCCGTCGGGATATTTTATAAATATTAAATGCCTTTTTTATCACCAAACATAAATCCCGCAAATCTTTCGTTTGAAATGCTCAAAATCGTCTTCGCCGCTGATTGGCTATTGTTAATCATACATAAATAACAAAAATCTTGTTTGGGATTTTGCCTGACTACGGTAAACTTTATCTCTTTGTTTTCGACTCTTTGCGGGTCGAATTCTGAGGATCAAGAAAAAGGGTCACAATGGAATTTATCGGTATCGATTTCGGCACATCAAACTCATTGGCAACACTTGTCAGGGGTCGGGAAATAGAATTCGTCAAATTTCCCGACGATCAAATCAGCAATCCGACGATTCTCTATTTTCCCGCGAAATCAAAACAGCACTACATCGGCAACGACGCGGTCTATCGATATCTCGCGCATCTTGAAGAAAACGAAAGCAGCGGACGGCTGATGCTGAGTATCAAAACGCTGCTGCCCGAAGCGAATTTCGATCACACGTCGGTCCTCGGTTTCGGTCGTTTGACCGCCGAAGATCTGGCGGCGCGATTTCTCTGGATCCTCAAAGAATATGCCGAGCGGCTGTTTTCCGCCGTATTTGACGGCGTCGTTTTGGGGCGTCCCGTCAATTTTACCGAGCTTGCCGTGACAAGACTCGAAAACGCCGCTAAAAAAGCCG
>JBBQOA010000378.1:0-5048 GCA_038330465.1 Pyrinomonadales bacterium | reverse complement strand
AGCGAGGTCAAAAAGACTTTCGCGCCGGAATTTCTCAATCGCCTTGATGAAATAATTCTTTTTGACGAACTCGTCGATAAAGATCTGTTTGAGATCGTCGATCTGCAAATCGGAAAGTTAAACGAAATGCTCGAAAAACGGACCCTCCAGATGCGCCTGACGACGGATGCGAAACAATGGCTGATCGATAAAACCTGCGCTGACCGCAGCTACGGCGCCCGACCTTTGAAACGCGCTTTGCAAAAATATGTCGAGGACGAACTTTCTGAAGCGTTGATCCAGGGCGATCTGAGCGAAGAAAGTCTGGTCGAGATCTTTTGCGAGCAGGACAAGCTCATTTTTCGTTCGATTCGGCTCGAAGAAACACTTTTGGAAGGCATCGGCGAACGCACAATTTAATACCCAGCGCAGAGCGCAAAGTGCCGTAGTTTAGATAAAAACTAGGCACTTTGCGCTTTGCGCTGGGCACTTTTTCAGCGTGATTTGCGTGAAAGATTTATTTACAGCTTTCACGCTTTTTCTTTTTTGTAGTTTTATCTGTATAATTTGAAGATTTGTTGGACATATAATGCGGAAAAGGCAACCAAGCCTGAATTGATTGAATCAAAGTTCGCGTATCAACCCAACGTGGTAAAGCCCGCTTTTATCAAAACAATATATTGAGATTGTTATTTATAGTTTAGTTTTCAGGGGCAAATATCATTTACGGCTAAACGTTTAGCCGCAACTTGCAATTATAAGGAAATTCGGTTTTATGCATATTTTTCGCGCTTTTGGGGTTACTTTGTTGATTTTTGCGTTTTCTGCCGCTTCAACATTTGCCAAGACAGACGATAAGACAAACAACTCTCCGAAAACCGGAACGCTTGCGCAACAGCAGCTCGTCGAATCCGTTGACATTCAAGGTAATCGTCGTTTAAAGGATGACGATCTGCTTTATTACATCAAAACGCGTCCGGGCGATGTTTTTAATAAGGAACAGCTTGAACGCGATTTGAAAGAACTGCTTTCGCTTAATTTCTTCGATAAGGTCAAAACCCGGGTTTTGACTGAAGAAGGCGTTCGCGGCGGTGTCAACGTCATTTTTGAAGTTGCCGAACTGCCGATCATTCGCGACCTGCAGTTTGATGGTCTGAAAGCCGTTCCCGAATCGGAAATTTTGAAGGCGTTTCGTGAACAGCGCGTCGGTATCTCGAAAGAAGCGATCTACAATCCCGTCAATGCCCAAAAAGGCATCCGCGTGATTCGCGAGCAGCTTGCGTCAAAAGGTTATCCGAACGCCAAAGTGACGGTCAAGGACGAAGATGTTTCGGCAACTTCGACCGCGATCACTTTTTTGGTCGATCAAGGCAATCGTTCGCGGATCATCGAAATCGATTTTGAGGGAAATTCGATTTTCAAAAACGGTGAACTGCGCAGTCAGCTCCAACTCGTTAAACAAACCGGATTGATCTCGCGTTTTAAGGGACAAGATATTCTCGATCTCAGAAAACTGCAATACGACCTGCGTAAAAATGTGCAGTCGTATATGTTCTCGAAAGGTTATTTTCAGGCGCGAATCGGTGAACCGCAGGTCGTCGGGCTCGGCTACAAACGCACCGGACCGCTCTTTTTGAGCAATTTTCCGCTTCCTTTAATTACGACCAAAGACGACACGCTGAAAATTATCGTGCCCGTCACCGAAGGCAAACTTTTCCGCGTCGGCGAGCTCAAGGTCGAAGGCAATTCGATTTTTTCGGAACAGCAGATTTTGGGTTACGTCGGTTTGAAGAAAGGCGAGATCGCCGACGGGAAACGCTTGCAGGACGCGGTTTACGAAGATTTGAAGAAAGTTTACGGTTCGCAGGGTTTTGTACTTTATAATGCCGAATTCGATCCGACCTTCAAAGATAATCCGGCAAATCCGAGCGAGGGAATTGTTGACGTCACGATCACGATCGATGAAGGCAAACAATTTCGGCTGCGGCGATTGGAATTTGCGGGCAACACTTTTACCCGCGACAAGATCTTGCGCCGCGAAGTTTTGATGAACGAAGGCGATATTTACAACCAGATCGCGCTCGAAACTTCCGTTATTCGGCTTAATCAAACAGGTTATTTCGACCCGATCGACAAAGATCAGGACGTTGAAATTCGCACCGATGAAGAACAGGGCGATGTCGATTTGGTCGTCAAAGTCAAGGAAAAAGGCAGACAGCAAATTTCCCTGAACGGCGGAATTTCGGGCATCGGCGGTTCGTTCTTCGGTTTGGAATATTCGACCAACAATCTTCTCGGGCGCGGCGAAACGGTTTCGTTCCAATTCGGTCTCGGCAATCAACAGCAAAGTTTTCAATTGACATTTCAAGAGCCGTATTTCAAGGATCGACCGATCTCCGTCGGGTTTTCGCTCTTTGCGACGCGCTATAAATTCTATGGCGAAGGAACTTATCTTTCGCAGAATTCGAATCTAATTAATGACATTTTAACCAATCCGTACAGCACGATCACTGCCAGCGACCAAAATCTTTTTACGCAAAGCACTTACGGCGCATCGATTTTTGCGACCGCGCCGCTGTCGGAGCTATTCTTCAAAAAACGCCGCTTTACGCAATTTTCGCGGCTCGGTTTGACGTATCAATTTTCGGCGACGAGCATCACCGAACCGCCGGTCAACAGTCAGGGAAATGCGGCGACCGCGATTCCCGTTATCTATTCGCAGCCGAATATTATTACCAGCCGGATAACGGGAAGTTTCGTTTATGATTCGCGCCAGCCGTCGCCAAACGGCATTGACACTTTACGCGGTTCGCAAATCTCCGCGTCATTTGCGCTGGCAGGTTTGCTCGGCGATGTCCGAACGTATCAGCCGAGTATTTCTTACACATCATTTATTCCGATCAGACGCAAAAAATCAAAGAATGCGGAAGTTTTCGGCTTTCGAATCATTGCCGGAACGATCGGCAGTTTTGCGACGAGCAACAAGATCCGCAGTGCCAATTCACTGTCTTTTGTCGGTGGAATTCCGATCTATGAACGCTATTTCCTCGGTAGCGAATATGACGTTCGCGGTTATAATACACGTTCGATCGGACCGATCGCGCCGTTTGACAGCTATGTGACGACGCGCAACGTTGTTGCCGCGAGTAATGTCAGCGGAACACCGGTGGCGATTCCGGGATTAGATCCGGCGCGTGCCGCCGAAATCGCCGGTCTTGGACTGCTGACCGGTGCAAGCGGTTCTAATCCGGCTTTATACACCAATTCATATCGGTTTATCGGCGGCGACACCGAACTTTTGGGGAATTTCGAATATCGAATCCCGATTTTCGGACCGGTCAGTTTGGCGGCATTTGCCGATATCGGTTCGGTTTTCAATTTAAGAAAAACCGGAACGCAAACCATTGACAGTAACTTTTTAGCGGACGATACTTTTGTCGGCGCCGGTTTGGTGACGGCTTTAACAGCGAGAAATACGCCGGCAATCAACAATTTTGGTAGTATTTTCCTTTATCAGAATCAGTTGGTGACGACCACGCAGTTCAGACAACTTTGCAATCTGTTTCAGGTCGGTTGTCCGGACTCGCTTCCGCCCGGACTTCAACAGATCTATCTGCGCGGTGAAGCTCAAACTAATTCACTTGTGAGGATCGACGACAGCGCGTTTTCCAAACTCGGAGATTTTCGCGCCAGTGTCGGGATGGAATTGCGCGTTCAGGTTCCGATCGTCAATGTGCCGTTTCGTTTGATCTATTATTATAATCCAAATTCAAAACTCGGTGTCAGATCGGAATTGCCGAATCTCTTTCTGCCTGGTAAAAGAAGCGGTTTCCGCTTTACGGTCGGAAGGACATTCTAGACGATTGACAAGATTTGCCTGATACTTTACCATTGCTTTTCTCAAAATGAATAGTAAAGACAGGCAACAATTTGAAGATTTCAGGTTTCAAAGGAAAGGATCAATTTAAAAAATCTTTTTAAGTAAGTATAGGGAGTATCAGTAGTAAGATGAGAACATTTCGTTTAGTCGCCGTGAGCACTTTTTTTGCGTTAATTTGCGCAGCTTCGGCTTTTGCTCAAACCACGACAGGTAAGATCGGTTTGATAAATACGCAGGCTTTTGATGATGAAAAAGTCGGTATCACAAAATATGTCGCGGCAATGAACAGCCTCGAAACTGAATTTAAACCGGTCGGTGCCGAACTGACCACGATGCAGACCAAAATTCAAGCACTGCAAAAAGAAATTGCAGGCTATCAGGAGATCATCAGTAAAGGCGGCAAAATTCCGATCGCCGCCGCCGATCTTCAGAAAAAACTTGAAGAATACGACAAAATGGGTCGTGAATTAAAATTCAAACAAGAAGATGCCAAAGTTCGCTATGAAAATCGTGAGCGAATTGTGATGGGTCCGATTCGGCAGGACATCGGCATTGCGATTCAGGAATTCACCAAGAAAAACGGTTATTTGATGACGCTTGATGCTTCTAAACTCGATGAGCTGGGCTTTCTGCTTGGCGTTGACGAAACAGCGGATGTGACCAAACAGTTCATCACCTTTTACAACGCCCGTCCGGCGACAACCACCCCGGTAAAGGAATAGTAATAAAATAAAAGATTTGAAGATCAGGCAACGCAGGCAACAATTTTAAGATTTTAGGTTTCAAAGGAATAGTTAGAATAATTAACGACAGCCTTTTTATAATTTTAAGGAGTATCAGTAAAAACAATGAAAACATTTCGTTTAATCGCTGTTAGTGCAATTTTCGCGGCAATTTTCGCGGTCTCGGCTTTCGCCCAAACAACCGCCGGTAAAATCGGTTTGATAAATACGCAGGCTTTTGATGATGAAAAAGTCGGTATCACAAAATATGTCGCGGCAATGAACAGCCTCGAAACTGAATTTAAACCGGTCGGTGCCGAACTGACCGCGATGCAGACCAAAATTCAAGCACTGCAAAAAGAAATTGCAGGCTATCAGGAGATCATCAGTAAAGGCGGCAAAATTCCGATAGCCGACGCCGATCTTCAGAAAAAACTTTAAGAATACGACAAAATGGGTCGTGAATT
>JBBQOA010000377.1:0-5058 GCA_038330465.1 Pyrinomonadales bacterium | reverse complement strand
ATTGAGAATTTTATGACTGCTAACTGTTAACTGATCACTGATAACTGTTCCCAGAACTTCGACCTCGATCGCGTCGGAAAACGAGGAATGATGACCTTTGCAGATGCCGATCACGCCGCCCATATTGAGCAGATTAAGTTTGTCGCCCGTCTTGACCGTCGCGGGAACATCGCCGACAAAACCTTTGAGCGCGCGCCGTCTGCCGAGAACGCCGAGCAAAATGTCGTTGCGGTTGATTTTCGCCAGCCGCCCGTTCGGAAGTTCGAGATTGCCGTAAGTCACCGATTCGCCCAAAGCGCGAACGACCACGACATCGCCCGGTCGCGGCGCGTTGTGTTCGTTGGTAACGCTGACCGTTTTAGTCAAATTCAACGGCGATGTCGCCGAACCGATTTTGTCTGCTTCTAAAATCTTCATTTCATTTACCTCAAAAGAATTAGCCACGAACAAACACGAAAGAACACGAAAAAGAATTTCTTAAAAAACAAATCTTTCGTGTGTCAGTCCATCTCTGCCAAAGTTTAGAACAATCGCTAATTTCAAACCCGTTGCTTTCAGATAATTCAATGTTTGCGCTTTTTCATATTTTGAAATTCTCTCTATCGTTTTAAGTTCCAAAATTATCGAATCTTCGACCAGAATATCAGCGATGTAGTTTCCAACCACTTGACCGTGAAAGTGAACTTTTATCGGAATTTGCTGCGCCGCTTTTATTCCGTTTTCTGCGAGCAAAATCATCAAAGCATTTTCATAAACCTTTTCAAGAAAACCAACCCCCAATTCCTGTCGAACTTGAATCGCAAGTCCGACGAGTTTATATGAAAGGTCTTTATAAACAATTTTATCTTCCATTTGATTTTCTTTTTCGTGTCTTTTTCGTGTTTTTTCGTGGCTAATTTCCTAATCCATTTTCCGCAAACGCAATCTCAAAGACTGCAAACGGATAAAGCCTTCCGCGTCGAGTTGATTATACGCGCCCGAGTCGTCTTCAAAGGTCACGACTCGTTCTTTGTAGAGCGAATTCGGGGATTTCCGACCTAAGATCGTGACGCTGCCTTTGTATAATTTCAAGCGCACGTCGCCCGAAACTTCTTTCTGCGTCTGGTCGATCATCGAGCGCAGAATAGTAAATTCCGGCGCGAACCAGAAGCCGTAATAGATTGATTCGGCAAATTTTACGCCGAGTGAATCGCGCAGACGCATCACTTCGCGATCCATCGTGATCGATTCGAGCGCGCGATGTGCCGCCTGCAAAATCGTCACGCCCGGAGTTTCATAAACCCCGCGCGATTTCATCCCGACGAAACGGTTTTCGACCAGATCGACGCGCCCGATACCGTGCGTCCCGCCCAAAAAATTCAGTTTGGAAAGCATATCGACCGCGCCGTATTTCGCGCCGTTGATCGCGACGGGTTCACCTTTTTCAAATGTCAGAATGATTTCTTCCGCATTGTCCGAAGCTTTTTCGGGCGATTTCGTCAGTAAAAAAATATCTTCAGGCGGCGCCGCCCAAGGGTCTTCCAAAATCCCGCCTTCGTAGGAAACGTGCATCAGATTTCTGTCCATCGAATAAGGCTTTTCGGCGGTCGCCGTGACGTTAATTCCGTGTTCGGCGCAATACGCGATCAAATCAGCGCGACCTTTGAATTCCCAATGCCGCCACGGCGCGATGACTTTGATGTCGGGCTGAAGCGCGTAATACGTCAGTTCGAAACGAACCTGATCGTTGCCCTTGCCGGTCGCGCCGTGAGCGACGGCGTCGGCGCCTTCTTTTTGCGCGATCTCGATCTGTTTTCTGGCAATTACGGGACGCGCCAAACTTGTTCCGAGCAGGTAAACACCTTCGTAAAGCGCGTTTGCTTTAACAGCCGTCCAGACAAATTCTTTAACGAATTCTTCGCGCAGATCTTCGACGTAAAGTTTTGAAGCGCCGGTTTTTAAGGCTTTTTCTTCCAAACCGTCGAGTTCGTCGCCTTGTCCGACATCGGCGCAGAAACAGACGACTTCCGCGCCGTATTTTTCTTTGATCCACAAGAGCATCGCCGATGTGTCGAGTCCGCCCGAATATGCTAGAACTACTTTATTTATTTTCTTTTCCATAAAATTTTGGTCTTCGGTTTTTGGTTTTTGGTTTTGGCTGATTCTTTCCTATTCGCTATAAATATGTTGAAGAGAAAGAATTCAAAAACCCAAAACCCAAAACCCAACCCTCAGTTTTCAAATATTTCCCAAACTTTCTTTAACACCGATTTCTGTTCCTTCTGACCGCGCACGGCGATAAAAATTGTGTCGTCGCCGGCGATCGTCCCGATGACTTCTTCGATCTGCGCCGAATCGATCCGCACGGCGCACGCCGATGCCAACCCGGCTTCGCATTTTGCGACGACCAGATTGTCGCCGGCAATTTCCAAACTCAAAATTCCGAAAACCATTCCGTTTTTAGGTTTCTGCGGCAGTGCGTAAAAACCTTCGACCTTAATGATCCCGAGTTCGAGCAGGTCACGCGAAACACTCGATTGCGTGACCGAAATTCCTTTTTTCTCCAAAATCTCGGCAAGTTCTTCCTGCCGACCGATCCGGTTGGCGGAAATCAATTTAAGAATCGTTGTTTGTCGTTGCTCTTTTTGCATATAAACCCCAAATTATGCATTTAATCTTGCATAATGTTTGCATAGATGTATAAAATATGCAAAAAGTTGCAAAAAGTCAAACCACTTTGTCAGAAAGTATTTTATGAGCGAAAATGAAAATTACGAGTTAATAATGACAAATTCAAAAAATCTATGGGGCGGAAGATTCACCGAAGGCGCGAACGAAACATTTGCCGAATTCAACAATTCTTTCGGGTTTGACCGCCGACTTTTCGGCGCGGACGTGCGCGCTTCGATGGCGCATTGCGACGGATTATTTCACGCCGGAGTTTTAACCAGACTTGAATCCGAACGTATCAAAAACGGTCTTGTCACGCTGCTCAAACGCGCTGATTTCGATAAAAATTATTTCGACGAAAATGCTGAAGATGTGCATTCGTTTATCGAAGGAAAACTTATCCATCTGATCGGCGATACGGGCAGAAAACTTCATACTGGCAGAAGCCGCAACGATCAGGTGGCGACGGCATTTCGGCTCTGGCTGCGCGAGGAAATCACAGAAATTTCAAAATTTACGCGTGATCTGCAAAAAGCATTACTTGATCTAGCCGAAAAAAATAAAGACGCGATCTTGCCAGGTTATACGCATTTACAGCGTGCGCAACCGGTGCTCTGGGCGCATTGGTGTCTGGCTTATTACGAAATGCTTGTGCGCGACCGTGAAAGATTGGACGAAGTTTGGCGGCGCGTCAATGTTTTGCCGCTCGGTTCGGCGGCGCTCGCCGGTACGAGTTACGAGATCGACCGCGAAGCCGTCGCCAAAGATCTCGGGTTTGACGGCGTCACGGCAAACAGTCTCGACGCGGTCAGCGACCGCGATTTTGCGATCGAATTTGTCGGCACTTGTTCCGTGCTGATGATGCATTTGTCGCGCCTTTCGGAAGATCTGATCGTTTACGCGACTAATGAATTTGGGTTTATCGAACTCGGCGACGCGATCTCGACCGGTTCTTCGCTAATGCCGCAGAAGAAAAATCCTGACGCGCTCGAACTCATTCGCGGCAAAGCGGCGCGTGTTTTCGGTCATCACAGCGCGCTTTTAACGATGATGAAAGGTTTGCCGCTGGCTTATAATAAAGATATGCAGGAAGACAAAGAAGCCGTTTTTGATACGGTCGATACGGTTTCGCTGACCTTGCGCGTGACGAGAATTGTTTTGCAGAACATTCGCATCAATACCGAAAAAACGCGGCTCGCGGCGGCAAAAGGTTATCTCAACGCGACCGAATTAGCCGATTATTTGGTGCAGAAAAGCGTTCCTTTCCGGATCGCGCACGACACGGTCGGCAAAATTGTTTTGTTTGCCATTTCCAAATGCAGAGAACTTGACGAATTAACTTTGGAAGAAATGAGCGAGTTTTCGGATAAGATCGAGAAAGATGTTTTTGAAGCGTTGAGTTTGGAAAAGACTTTGGCGAGCAAAAATCAGATCGGCGGAACTTCGCCTGAAAGAGTTTTTGAAGCTTTGGAAGCGGCGAAAAGAGATTTGGAAATCGAAGCAAATTGATGAATTTAGCGGAGCTTCTCGAAAAAACAAGGCAGAGCGAACTTTTACGGCTTTTTGAGATCGAGATCGAAACAGCCGTAAAAGGTTTGGTCGTTTTGACAATGCCGGTCACACCGCGCGTTCATCAATATATCGGAATTATGAACGGCGGAGTTTCGCTGCTATTGGCGGAAACTGCCGCTTCGCTCGGCGCGGTCGTGAGCAGTGATCTGACCAAAGTAACGCCGGTCGGGATCGAGATCAATGCCAATCATTTACGGGCTGTCAGTCGCGGGAATCTGCGTGTCGAAGCAAAAAGTATTTATCACGGAAGAACTTTGAGTGTCTGGAGTGTTGAGATCACGAACGAGCGCGGAAAATTGGTTTGCGTCTCGCGCTGCACGCTGAGCTTGAAAAAAGGCGCGGCTTTTCCGGCAAAAGATTCATAAAATGCACAAATTTGTTCGCAATTTTCTGACCGAATGGCGACGGCTCGGTTTGCCGTTTGATAATGAAACGTTCATTACGGCAGTTTCGGGCGGGGCGGATTCGGTTGGTTTAATGCTGGTTTTGAACGATTTACGCGAACGAAAAAAGTTGAAAAATCGGTTTGTCATTGCGCATTTCAATCATGATTTGCGCGGCGAAGAAAGTGAAAGTGACGCTAAATTTGTCAAAGATTTGGCAGATCATTTAGGTTTTGATTTTGTTTACGGAATTGCGGACGAAACATTTCCGATCTCTAAAAAAGGAAATCTTGAACAAAATGCACGCCTTGCCAGATACGGATTTTTATGTGAAAAAGCTGAAACAAATAATGCTTTCGGTATTTTGACGGCGCATACGATCAACGATCAAGCCGAAACTTTTCTTTTGAATCTGATTCGCGGAAGTGGAATTGCGGGACTTTCGGGCATTAAG
>JBBQOA010000376.1:0-5063 GCA_038330465.1 Pyrinomonadales bacterium | reverse complement strand
CCGGCAACTCACTTTTCCAAATTTGGAACTACTGATACTAGAAAACAAGTTGTGAATTGCGCTAATTTATAGTGGGAAAAAAAGATTGGACTTGTCAACAAAAATTTCTCATACAAAATATCTACAAAAATAATCGCTCGTAAAAAATATTTGCTAAATAATTTTTCTTTTCGTAATTTATGATATATAAAGGAATAGTATGACTGCCATAAGTAATTCTAAAACATTAGCATCCAATTTTTAACAAAAATCATCCAAGGGTTGCGTCTATCCGGCAGAAGTAAAAGAGATTTTGGACTTGAAAAATAGGATGGGTTTAATGGTATAATGCAAACAGCCTTCCTTGTGCAATTCTAGGAAGCCTGCCGCAAGTACCTAAATAAAGAGAAAAATGATGAATAGTTTTACCAAAAAGAACACCCTTCGGGTTTGCGCCGCATTTTTTCTGGTTTTCGGTTTGACCGCGATCAACACTTTCGGACAGGTTTACACCCGCCCGACAACGACCTCGCCAACGCCCAAACCATTACTTCAGGACATTCAAATTCAACCGACGACAACCGATCAGATTACTTCGCCGACACCTTTGATCAACAAAACATCAATGGTCAGTCCGGCTTATCCGATCATTAATGATGTGACGATTCCGGGTTATTCGGGCATTTTGGTTGAAACGCTTGACGGCAAAAACATCGTTGACAACTATTCGAACTACGCTTTTAATCCGGCTTCGAATGTTAAAATCCTGACGGCTTATTCGGTGCTCAAAACCTTTGGTCCCGATTACCGCTTTCAAACTTCGGTTTGGACGGACGGGCAGATCGACCAGAACACGCGCACGCTCGTCGGCAATCTTTATATTTCGGGACGCGATCCGATGTTCAATCTCGAACACGGCGTGAATGTCGCCTATGAACTCAATCGTTTGGGCATTTCAAGCGTCACCGGCGATCTGATCGTGACCGACAACTTTGCGATGAACTACAATATGTCGCCGAGTTCTTCGGGTAACACGCTGGCAACGACGCTCGATGCCGGAAAACGCAGTTCGGGCGCGGTCAAAGCCTGGCAGAATTATTTGGTAAATTCCGGCAAATCCGGCAAGATCACGCTGATTCCGTCGGTTTCGGTCGCGGGCAGAGTTTATGTTCAGCCGATGCCGAGCAACACGCGTCAGTTATTTACGCACGAATCGGCGCCGCTGCGCGAGATCATCAAAGTAACGCTTTGTTATTCGAACAATTTTTTGGCGGAACGTCTCGGCGATATGATCGGCGGGTATTTTGCCGTGGCGCGAACGGCGACATTGAACGCCGGCATTCCGCCGCAGGAAATGATCCTGCAATCTTCGAGCGGACTCGGAGTCAATCGCGTGACGCCGAAAGCGATGATGAAAGTGCTCCGCGCGCTGCGCAGCGATCTCGCGAAATGGAAAATGACCTTTGCCGATATTATGCCGGTCGCCGGCGTTGACAAAGGCACGCTCGAAGGACGTTTTGCGACGGATTTTTCGCGCGGCAGCGTGGTCGGCAAAACCGGCACGCTCGGCAATACGGACGGCGGCGTCAGCGCACTCGCCGGTGAGATCACGACCCGCAACGGAACGCTGCTTTTCGTGATCTTTAATCAACGCGGAAGCGTCCCGCGTTTTCGCGCCTTCCAAAACAGTTATGTTTCATTGATCCAAGGACAATTCGGCGGCGCGGCACCGATGGTTTACAATCCGGTGGCGCTCGACGTGCGACTTTCCAATACGCGCATTACTTATCCCGATTCGCGCGCCCGCATCAATTAAAAAAATTTCTGATTTTGATAAATCAAAGGAAGCAACGTAAAAATTGCTTCCTTTTTTTGCGTCGCAACTTGCCGAAACCGGTTTAATAATTCAAACTTTGTAATTTGCACAAAGCAACACGAAGTTAATGAACGAAATCGAACAAACAAAAGACCAAACAGAGGAAACTCCCGAACTTTTAGCCGAACCTCCGGCGTCCGCGCAGATCGAAGCCGCAAAACCCGTTACAAAACAAACCAGCGTCGCCAAATCAGCCGGAATCGTCTCGATCGCCGTTATGTTTTCGCGGGTTTTGGGTTTGGTGCGCGAACAGGTTTTCGCCTATTATTTCGGCGCGGGATTTATCTACGATGCTTATGTCGTCGCGTTTCGGATTCCGAATGTCCTGCGCGATCTGTTTGCCGAAGGCGCTTTATCCGCGGCGTTTGTCAAAGTTTTTACCGATTATCAGATCAACAAAAGCGAGGCTGAAGCGTGGAAGCTAGCGAGTATGGTTTTGAACGCGCTGGCGGTCGTTTTGAGTGTCGTAACGATCATCGGAATGATATTTTCGCGGCAGTTCATCAATCTCATCGCCGACGGGTTTTCGCCAGAAAAAGCCGCGTTGGCGACGACTCTGACGCAAATAATGTTTCCGTTCATCCTGCTCGTCGCGCTCGCGGCGGTCGCGATGGGCGTTTTGAACACGAAAGGCGTTTTCGGAATTCCGGCTTCGGCTTCGACGGTTTTTAATATCGTTTCGATTATTTTCGGTCTGATTCTGGCATATTGGCTGTCGGGCGGCGGCTGGCTCGGGACGGGCGATAAAAACGCGATTCCGGGCGCGTCGGCGCAATGGGCGATCATCGGAATGGCAATCGGAACTTTGATCGGCGGCGCCTCGCAGTTTCTGATGCAAATTCCCTCGCTCTACAAGGTCGGATTTCGTTTCGCTCCCATTTTGAGCTTTACCGACGAAGGCGTGCGGCGCGTGATGGCTTTGATGACGCCGGCGATCCTCGGAACCTCCGCCGTCCAGATCAATGTTCTCGTCAACACTTATTTCGTCTCGCAGATCGAAGGCGCCCAGGGCTGGCTGAGTTACGCATTTCGCTTGATGCAGTTCCCGATCGGCATTTTCGGCGTCGCGATCGGTACGGCTTCCATTCCCGTTTTATCGAGAATGGCGAGCGAAGGCAAAATAAAAGATTTTCGCGATACGCTTTCTTCGTCGATGAATCTGGTTTTTCTGATGACTTTGCCGTCGGCTTGCGGGTTGATCGTCCTCGGCGAACCGATCATTCGGCTGATTTACGAACGCGGCAAATTTGACGCGGGCGCGACTTCGATGACGGCTTACGCGCTGGCAGGTTATTCGATCGGATTGACGGGTTATGCCGCGATCAAGGTTCTCTCGCCCGCTTTTTATGCGATGAACGACGCGAAAACGCCGATGATCATTGCGCTCGCTTCGATTGTCGTCAATTCTGTCGCCAGTTATTTTCTCCGCGATTGGCTTTCCGTTTATGGTTACGGACACGTCGGCGTCGCGCTTGCCACCTCGATCGTCGCGCTCGTCAATTTCTTCGCGCTCGTCCTGATGATGCGTAAAAAGATCAAGCGCTTGAACGGCAGAGAAATTATTTCCGCATTTATGCGAATTGCGGCGGCTTCAGCGGTGATGTCGGCGGTTTGCTGGTTCAGTTATCATTTTCTTCACAGTCAATTCGGCGGCAAAGGATTGATCTTTAAGGCAATCGAATGTTTCGTGCCGATCGCGCTCGGCGGAATCACGTTTCTGATCTTGGCAAAACTTTTAAGAATCAGCGAAATTGATAAAATTTACAATGCTTTTGCCCGAAAACTGGGTCGAAAATAAAAATTCGGCAAATTTTAGTTGACCGTTTTCGAGTTTTGTATAATATTACAGTCGGAAACGTTTTCGGAGATGTTTCCGGGTTGCTCCAAAATAAATTGTTTGACAGGTTTCTTGCCCCGAGAAATCTAAATTTTCAGCCGGGAATTATTTTCCGCTGATGTCGTTATATTACCTAACCATGTCGAGTATTCATTCATTAAAAAAGGTCGAAAAACTACGCGAAGAACTGCGCGCATTAAGTCCGCTGAAAGCCGAGCTCGAAAACCGAATTTTGCAAAAGATCCGTCTTGAATGGAATTTTAATTCGATCGTCGGCGACCGAAATTCGCTGACTTTGGAACAGACCAGAGCCTTGATCACGCAGGGAATGACGAAAGGCAACAAACCGCTGAAAGATTATATCGAGATGAAAATTCATAACGATACGATCTCCTGGATGTTTGAGATCGCCAATCTCGGCGTCGGTCTGACCGAAGATATCATCAAGCAAATCCACGAATCGATCTTGCTCGAACCTTACGAAGTACAATCTTTTACGAAAAAAGGAAAACCGATTTTGAAAATGGTCGAGGTCGGCAAATACAAGGAAACGCCAAACCACGTTTTCGGACAAAACGGCAAGATCCTCGATTTTGCGACGCCCGAAGAAACGCCCGAAAAAATGCGCGAATTGCTTGATTGGTTTGCTGCCGAAAGCAGACGACCGAACGTCGATCCGATCTGTTTCGCGACCGAATTTCATTACCGTTTTATCAAAATTCAGCCTTTCGACGATGCTAACGGACGAATCGCGAAATTTCTCACGAATCTGATTCTGATGCAGTTCGGTTATCCGCCGATCGTCATTAAACGAAGCGACAAAAACACGTATTATTTTGCTCTCCAAGAAGCCGACAAAGGCAAGCTCGAACCGCTGTTGGATTTTATCGCCCGCAGTGTGATCAGCTCGCTCGAACTTTACGTCAAGGGCGCGAAAGGCGAAAGCATCGATGATATCGATCTGCTCGAAAAAGATCTGATCGCGCTCGAACAAAGACTGCTCAAACTCGGCAGCAAGATCGTCAAACGCGAAAAGATCGTCCTGCTCGATATTTTTGACCGGTCTATTTTGCCGCTGCTCAATAAACTGCTGGAGAATTACGGCAGATTTGACCGCTTTTACATCGACAAAAAAGTCGAGATCCTGATCACGAGCCTCAGCAATCTCGGAATTAACGGCTCCGCCGAAAAGAAATCGTTTCAGGCAAAATCGATTGCGCATTTGCGTGAGCTTTTGCTTAACGAACCGCTCGATCTGAATCCGGCGATCTTTCTCAATTATTATTACAGCAGTTTTAACCGCGACGGTTTTGCCGATGTCGAATACAGCAATCAAACCGTCGTCTGTTTTGACGAACTCGAATACCTGAT
>JBBQOA010000375.1:0-5065 GCA_038330465.1 Pyrinomonadales bacterium | reverse complement strand
CCGGCGGGCATCTCGTCTGCATTTTTGAAAAGTTCCGGAAATGCCGTCCGGTATGCCGTAATAATCGGATCTTGATCGTCGAAAACATAAAAATTGACGGTCCCGCTGTAGGCATCAACCGTGACTTTGACGCTGTTGCGCAGATAATTGACTTTTTTGCCATTCGAATCAAATTGGCGCGAATACGGAAATCGGCTGCTCGTTGTAAAAGCATCGATCATCCAATATAAACGTCCGTCATCGTTGACGACAATATACGGGTCGGAATCATAGGTCAAAAACGGGGCGACCAGATTGATCCGGTCCGTAATATTGCGATGGAGCAACACACGACTTTCCGCCGTCACATCGTCGGAGAAAGGCAATTTCGATAGATCGCCGGTTTCCCAGGCGATCGCCAACCGCCGCAAACCGCTGCCGACCGCAAAACCGCCGGTTCCTTCATAAACCGTGTAATTGTTGTTTTCGCCCTGCGGAAAGTCAAATTCCCGCTGTTTTGTCTTGACATAAACAACCGTGTCAGTGCGCTCGCCAAAATATATTTCGGGACGCGTGACCTTGATGTCAGCGCTCGCTTCGATCGGCATATTCGATAGGATGAATCGCGGTTTCCCTTCCGCCGTAAACTCATTAACGGGATTCATCGTGACACCGTAACCGTGTGTGTAAACGAGTCGTTCATTGATCCAATTGCGGGACTGTTCGGGGAGTTTGTTGACATCCATTTCGCGGGTCGCGACCATTACCTGCCGCATTTCGCCATTGATCCGATAACGGTCGACATCGACATCCGGAAAATCGTAATAAGTGCGGATCTCCTGGATCTGCCGGAGCGTATCCTGCAAAGCGCGCCAATCCCAGAGACGAATGTTCGTCAGGGTCGAACGGTTGGCTTCGATATTGATCGCGGCGTTTGAGGTCTCTGCCGGATATTCGCGAAAGGCAACGTTTTCGAGTTTGAATCCGGCACGGGTGCCGGCGATATTATGTTCGATATAGGGCGTTTCGCGTCCGAGTTCATTCGGTTTAACGACAAAATTTTGAACATACTCGGGAATTAACAAAACGGCAATCACATAAACCGCGACGGGAATGCCGATTGAAAGTAAGATCAAACCCCCGCCTTTTTTGGTCAGGGCGTTGATCAGAAGTATCAGGGCGGCAAGAAAAAAGGCAATCGTGAGGGCGGTCAAACCCGGAATCAGATAATTTGCTTCGGTGTAGGTGACGCCGCTAAATGATGCGTGATCGGTCCAAAGATAAGCATATCGGGAAAGAAATACCTGACCGGCGATCAGCAACAGTAAACCGCTTAGAGCCAGCGAAAACACCGTATAATTGCGCCTGCCAAAACCGCTTAAAATGGATTTCTTTTCATCGCGTTTGGTTGATTTCTGCGGGACTGCCGCTAAAACGGAATATATCACGGCAGCACCAAAAAGAATCACGGCGAGCGACGTCAACCACGAAAAAATTGTTTGGTAAATTGGTAATGTGAATAAATAAAAACCGATTTGATTGCCGAATATCGGATCGACGGTCGTGGTCGCAGGTTGATTAAAATAGAGGAGCCAGCTTTGCCAATCTTCACTTAATCCGAAACCGAAACCGAGACTGAAAAGCAGTGCCGGGATCCAGGCAATCGGTCGTAGGAGCCGGGCTGGATCAACATCGATCGGTTGTTTATTGATGACCATCTTCCAGGGAGCCAGATTCTCGATGTTGAAATAATATGTAAGCGCAAAAATACCGCCGCGCAAAATTCCGAAACTGACCCCGCCAAAGACCGCAAAAAGGAGCCAGCCAAGTCCAAACACAGACCAATACCGATGCCCGAATCCGAGGGAATCAAACCACAATGATTCGGTATAGATACCGACCGACCCAAAAGTTCCGATAATCAGCACCGAAACGGCAATCAAAATGATCCATTTGGTTCGTTTCGTCGCGTTTTTTGGCTTTGGAGTGATATTAATAATTTCGTCATCAAGGTCTGTGTAATCGGAATTGTTCATATTCCTAATCATACGCCTTCCGCAACCTCGTTCAAAGAGGTTCGGAAAGGTAAGTGTTAACGAAATTTGAGTTGTAATACCGAGATGCGTAAAAATGTAAGATAAAATTTAGCCGCGAATGAACGCGGATGAATGCGGATTTTAATTGATTTATCGGCGAAATTCGCATTCATCCGCGGCTAATAAATCTTATTTTTTTCACGCAATTCGGTATAAGTCGAGTTTTTTTTATTGGCACGTAAAATTTAATTCGGTCTAGCACGAAAACTGCGAATTTGAACGTGGCGTGGATAATATATTGATGTCGGTTAAGTTTGAAAACACGCAAACAAAAAACTACCGATTGAAGAAGTAAAAGCAATGCGTTTTTTTCAAAAAAAGCCGCCGGTTCCATTTCCGGACAGGTTTGCTTTTTCATTGAGTCGGGAAAAGAAATATCGTTATTGGATTCGGCAACGCCGGCACAACCTTTGGCGAATGCATTTTAAGTCAGTAAAATCCCCAAAATCAAAATCGGGTGTTTGCCGCGCTCTTTTGAATTCGCCAACAGTATCCGATTGTGGGAACTTACGCAAAGTATAGCCGACTAGAGCGTAGCGGTCATCGAGAAAAGACAATAAATCTCGGTGACCGCTACGCTCTAGTCGGCTATACTTATTATGAAATCTGCACGAGCGGTTTTTCGGCGGCGAGCGATTTTGCCGCCGCACCTTCTTTGCGCAGAATTTCGACTTCTTTGACGAATTCTTCGACGATATCGACGCCCGCGACTTTGCGCATCGGGACGCCGTCTTTGAAGATCATCCCGACTTGCCGTCCGAAAGTAATGCCGAGCTGCGAATCATGCGCCTCCCCGGGACCGTTGACGGCGCAGCCCATGATCGAAAGATGAAGCGGTTCTTCGACGTGCGCGAGACGCCGTTCGACTTCGGTGACGATCTCGACAAAATTATCGACGTCCAAGCGCCCGCAGGTCGGGCAGGCAACGACCGTCACGCCGCGTTTTCTGAGTTCCAGAGATTTTAAGATTTCCCAACCGACGCGAACTTCTTCGTGCGGCTCGGCGGCGAGTGAAACGCGAATCGTGTCGCCGATGCCTTCGTGCAATAAAATGCCAAGTCCCATCGCTGATTTGATCGTGCCGCCAAACGGCGTTCCGGCTTCGGTGACGCCCAAGTGAAGCGGGTAATTGACCTTTGTCGCCATCAGCCGATAGGCTTCGACCATTCGATTGACGTCCGAGGCTTTTAAGCTGATGACAATGTCGGAAAAACCGAGATCTTCGAGAATCCGGACGTGGCGCATTCCCGATTCGACCATCGCTTCGGGCGTTGCCGAGCCGTATTTTCTTAAGAGATCTTTTTCGAGCGAACCGCCGTTGACGCCGATCCGGATCGGAACGCCTTTGGCTTCGGTCGCGCGGACGACTTCGCGGACGCGGTCGAGCGAACCGATATTTCCGGGATTCAAACGAAGTTTATCGATTCCGGCATCGAGCGCTTTGAGCGCTAACTTATAATGAAAATGGATATCGGCAACGATCGGAACATCCGTCAGTTTGCGGATTTTGTGAAGCGCGGCGGCAGCGTCGTCGTCCGGCACGGCGATCCGGACGATCTCGCAGCCGGCTTTCGTCATTTCCTCGATCTGTTTGATGGTTCCGTCAATGTCGGTCGTGTCCGTTTTCGTCATTGATTGGACGGAAACGGGCGCGCCTCCACCGATTTGAATGTTTCTGACCTTAACCGCTTTTGATTCTCTTTTCATCTAATTCACCCCAAAATAAAAGGATAAACAAAGATAATATCAAAAACTACCCGTGTCTATCCTTTTTAATTTAACAAAACTTTACTTAAATTTTAGAAAAATCTCGAAATATCTAAAAACAGCGTAAAGACCATCAACAATAAAATGATCGCCAAACCTGCCAGTTGAATTTTTTCCTTGATCGCCATCGACAGAGTTTTGCCGAAAAACGACATCACTTTTTCGATCCCAAGCACCGCGATCTGACCGCCGTCGAGCAGCGGAATCGGCAAGAGATTGAAGACGCCGAGATTAAGGCTGATGAGCATCAACATCGGGATCAAACCGAGAAAGCCATCCGAGCGCACGACCTGCGCGATCTGCTGAACGATGCCGACCGGACCGGCAAGTCCTGCATCTTTGACCGAGCGTTGACCTGAAAATAATTGTCCGAAAACCTTGCCTGTCAGGCGCAGGATCTGCAAGTTAGTGTTGACCGCAAAAGCGGCGGCTTGTCCGACACCGGCTTTTTCGCGGGTCGTGATGCTTGCCGTGCTGAACCCGATGCCGATCCGATAAACACCGTCGTCATCGAGCTTCGCATTCGTCAGAATTTCTTTGTTCTCACCGTTGCGCTCAACCGTTATTTTCGCCGGAGCGTCTTTGTTTTCACGAATTTGCGAGGTTAATTCATCACGATTGCGAACCGTCTGACCGTTAAAGACCAAAACGCGGTCGCCGACCAGCAAACCGGAATCCGCCGCCGGCATCCCCGCTTTGATGCTGCCGACAACGATCGGCTCAACGCCCATATCGGGTTGAAATTCGATATCGCCGACGACATTTCCGCGTTCTTCCGTTTTGGTCGGTTTGATCGTCAACTGAACTTTTTGTCCGCTGCGTTCGACCGTCACCGGAATATTTTCTTCCGGCGAAACCAGCGCGTCCATTCTAATTCGTTCCCACGTCGGATTTTCCGCGCCGCCAAAATTAACGATCCGATCGCCTTTTTGAATACCGGCTTGTTCCGCCGCGCCGCCCGTTTTGACAACGCCGACGACCGGCGCGGGCATCGAAGGAATGCCCAAAAGCATGGCGCCCGTAAATGGAATTGCGAGTGCCAGCACGATATTCATAAACGGTCCGCCGAGCATTACCAGGAATTTCTGCCAGCGTGGACGCAGTTCGTAAAGTTCCTCATCGGGAACTTTTTCGCCATCCGATTCGCCGCCTTCGAGCGCGGCGGTCGCTTCGTCGCCGTAAAGTTTGACATCGGCGCCGAGCGGGATCGCCGAAACGCGGTA
>JBBQOA010000374.1:0-5081 GCA_038330465.1 Pyrinomonadales bacterium | reverse complement strand
GTTTGATTTCGCTGCCGCAACCACGCCGCTGTTATTCGAAACAGTGACAATCGCCCGCGAAATCACATTTCCGCCGGATGACAAAACTTTGCCCGAAACAGAAACCGCCGAGCTCGTAAAATTTGCGTAAGCGATGCCCGTCAGCGTCCCGGCAGTGCCCGCCGTATTTGCCGTTAAAACGACCGCATTCGACAGTGCGCCGGTCACCGCGTCAACGCTGAAAGTCGTTAAATTGCGGCTCGATCCGTTTGCCGTGAAAAGAAAATTGCCGGTTCGATTAAAGACCAATGTCAGCGATAACGTGCCGCCCGTGACAAACGGTGAACCGCTGATCGTCGTCAACGTCGTCGCCGCGCCGCTGCCCGCGATTTGGTAAACACCGATGCGGCTGTTTGTGCGGTCGGCAAGCATAAAGAAATTTCCGTTCGGGTGAATTTCGCCTTCTGCCGTAATGCCAGTCAAACCGTTCGCGAAAGGACTGTCCGTGACGAGCGTCGGAATGCCGCTTGAGGTCGTATAAACGCGCGTCACCGCTAAACGGCTCGGGACGACGAACAATCTGCCGGACGCGTCGGTCGCCGTCGGATACGGCGTTGCGCCGCCCGTATCGAATGGCGAACCGGCGAGCGCGGTTAAAACGCCGCTTTGCGCATCAACGGCGAACCCCGCGAAGAAATTTCCGGTATTGCCGCCCGTATAAAAATAATTTCCGTCGCGGCTCAGCGTCGAACCGCCCGGACTGACTCCCGTGCCGACCGCAAAAGGACTTCCCGCAGCGGGCGTTGCCGCCGCCTGCGTGATCAGAAAACTCGCGACCGCATCGCCTGCGACGATCAGCGGCGAACCCGTCGGATGAATTTTCAAACTGCGTTCATTAGCAATTCCCGCGATCGGCGAAAAGGATAAAGCCGTCAGCGCGCCGGTTGTTTCATCGACCGAATAAGCACTGATATTGCTCGAACCGCGATTGATCGCATAGAGGCGTTTGTTCAACTGATCGACGGCGATCATTTCGAGATTGGTCGAACCGCCGCCGTTAAAGCCGGTCGCGACCGGAAAACCGGCAAGCGCGTTCAATTCGCCGGTCGTTTCGTTGACCGCGAAACCGTAGATATTATTGCCCGCAGTATTATCGTTCAAAACATACAAAAACCCGGCTTGGACGGAAACGACCGCGCCGCTGCCGAGCAAAAAAAGACACAGAAATATCCTGCACAAAAAAAGATGACGAATTTTCATTAATTTCTCCCGTAACTTAAGTCAAGATTGGTTAGAAGAAATAATGACAAACACCGACCGACATTGCAAAGCCGTTTGTCATATAAAAGACAACTTTCCAAAATCGTTTTTTTTAGCGCCAAGCCGCCAAGTTGCCAAGGCGCCATGGTTTTTTATCAGAAATCATCTGGTTGAATATCCCAAAAAACCTGTAAATTTCAAGTGGATTTGGGGCGGCTTTGTGCCTTTTCGCTGAATTTATCCTTCCGGTCTTGGCGTTAAAACTTCGGTTGAATTTCTCAACTCTTTATTTTGGAAAAAGGTCTATTAAAAGAAAATCACCCAGGTTGCAAAATCGTCGGAGATATTTTCAAAATGATGATTTTCTCCCGCTCTTACTAAGACGGCATCGCCGATCGAGCAGTTGATCGTTTTGTCTTCCTGAATCAAATCGGCAGTTCCCTGGGCGATGATGTAAAATTCGTCCTTGTCGTGCGGCGTTTGATAGTCGTTGCCGCGCGGCGCGAAAAATTCGAGTTGAAAATTGCCTTTCGCAAAAGCATTCGTGAACCAAACGCCCTCTTTCCATTTTTCATCGGCTGGAAATGGCAGTTTCGCTAAAAATTCTTCGGTTGTAAATTTCATAGCCGAGCTTTGAGTTTCAGGTTCCAAGTTCCGAGTTGAAACCTTAAAACCCGGAACTTGAAACTTAATTGATCAGGCATTCGCCTTTTGTTTTTCGTCGGTTTCATTGACATAGGTCAGCCACGGCGCATCGTTTGGCGCGGGACGCTCGCCGCGAATGATCTCAAAGAAGCGTTCCTGCAATTTTTTGGTGATTTCGCCGCGTTTGCCTTCGCCGATCGTGATCCGGTCAACCGAACGGATCGGTGTGATCTCTGCCGCGGTGCCGGAAAAGAAAAGCTCGTCGGCGAGATAAAGCGCGGCGCGCTGAACGGTTGTTTCGAGAACCGGAATGCCGAGTTCGTGGGCGATCTCAACGACCGCGTCGCGCGTGATTCCCGGCAGGATCGAAGCGCCGAGCGGCGGCGTGATGAGTTTTCCGCCCGCGACCATAAACAGATTTTCGCCCGAACCTTCGGAAACAAATCCGCGATCGTCAAGCGCGATGCCTTCGGAAAATCCGCCGAGGATCGCTTCCATTTTGATAAGCTGCGAATTCATATAATTGGCGCCCGCTTTGGCAACTGCCGGAAGCGAATTGGTCGTGATCCGCGACCAACTTGAAACGCAAACGTCAACGCCTTGTTCGAGCGCTTCTTCACCGAGATATTTGCCCCAATCCCAAGCGGCAATATATGTTTCGATCGGATTCGGGAACGGATTGACGCCGAACGCGGGTTTCTCTTCATCCAAACCGCGAAAGACGACGGGGCGCAGATAACAGGCTTCGAGCCCGCTGTCGCGAACCACTTCGACCGCCGCTTGGCATAAATCATCGCGGGTGTATTTCAGATTCATCCGATAGATCTTTGCGGAATTGACGAGCCTTTGCATATGTTCGGTGAGCCGAAAAACGGCGGTTCCGTTGATCGTTTCATAGGCGCGAATGCCTTCAAAAACACTCGAACCGTAATGAATCGCGTGTGTCATGACGTGAACCCGCGCATCATTCCAATCGATCAATTTACCATTGCGCCAAATTTTCGGGGCAATTCGCAAAGTATTTACATCTTTTGACATATTTAATTATTATGACTCCTTAAAAGGTATGAAATAGGAGAATCAGCTAACAAGAAAAAACAATCAAACGGAAAAATATTCAAGAAAATTCGTGATTTGATTCTGTTAGCATAAATTCAAGGATAGTATATTTAAAACCAAAGGGCAAAAGTTAGGTTAATCAATACATAACCAAAACTTTCGCCCTTTAGAATTTATCAGCCGGTTTGCGCTTTAAATTTTATAAAATAAATACGCGCGGCGCGGTATCGTCGAGCCGGCTCTGATAAACGATGCCGTTGACAATCGCCGAAAAGACGATCGGTTGATCGCCGGCTCCGGCAAGTTCGGCGGGCAATGTGAAATCGACCGTATAAATGCCCGGTTCGAACAATGTTGCATTGGTCAGAACTAATGCCCCGGAAATATCCCGACTCCCGATTTTGATCACAAAAGAAGAAGTTGAAAGAATCGGATTACCGATACCCGTCACATAAACCCGTAAAATCGTTTGGACGCGGCGGCTGCCGCGAAGTTTGAAGGTCGTGATCGTAAACGGTTCACGGGTCAGCACGCGATTAACGGAATTGAAAACCCGCGCGCGTCCGCCGGGTCCCGGTGACAAAAGATCGGTGAAAATATCAGGTCGCGCCGGCACCACCGTGACATTTCCCTTAAAGACCAGTCCGTTATTATTAATAATTACGGGATAAACCGTTCCGGCATCGGCGCCCGACAATCCGGGCGGAACGACGAAAGTGATTTGTCGTTGTCCGACGGTTTTCAAACCGCACGCCGCGCCGTTGATCGACATCGTGACACCGCTCAATTCGATCGGAAGTGAAAAACTTCGGTTAATTGAACCGACTGCGGTTCGGGCAACAACAGGTAGATTTGTTCCTGAGTTATAATCCAAAATCGCAAACAAACCGGGCGCAACGCCTTGCACAGCAGAAGGTTGCTGCGGAGTCGGCGAGGGTGTCGGCGACGGTGTTGTGGTCGGTGTCGGAGTCGGCGAAGGTGTCGGAGTCGGCGAAGGCGTCGGTGTCGGTGAAGGCGTTGGAACCGGCGACGGTGAAATTGGAATCCGGCTTGCACCGGTCGCAAAGTTCAAACTGACGGGTGATTGAGAGTTCGCGACCGGAAGCAGATAATAATAAACCTCGCTCGTTAAATCGAAGTTTCCGGTGCCGACTTCGGTTTGCGACAAATTAAATGTCAAGCGGCGGGATGAATCGCTCGGCAGCGGTTGAACCGACGCCAAAAAGAAGTTCGGGGTCGGCAATTTCGTAATTCTCGTAAAGGTTGCCGAAGCCGCCGGAACATTCAGCGGCAATGAATAAAGCTGAGTCGGACGGACGGCATTATCATTTAAGCCGTCGCTCGAAGTCGTCGGAATTGTTCCGTCGGCTTTGATATTAATACGGGTTTGCATCACCAGAGTTTGCGGCGCGCCGCTCATATCGTAATCCGTAAACCCAACATATCTTTGAAGATCGCCGCCCGAAGCCTCGCTGTCGGCATTGCTGCGCGGCAGAATTTGGCGGAAGGCGCCGGCTGTCAAGGTCGTGTCGTAAATGAATGTTGCAAAGCCGGCGAGGTTTGCGCCGGGAGATACTGAGCCCAGATCCGCATACGAATCAAAAGCGATATATCGACCGTCGCGGCTCATTCGTCTGCCGTAATTCAAAACATTGACAACATCGCCCGGATTTGTGCGCGTCGTCGCGGTGACCTGTTTTTTGGTCGTGCCGATCGCGCCGCTCGAATCCAGATCGGTATAAAAGATTTCTTCATTTGTGTCGGTATTGCCGCCCGTCGTCATTCCGACGATCGGATTGTTGCCGTTGCTCATAAAAGCAATCCGAAAACCGCCTCCGGTCAGATCAGAAATCGTCGAATTCGCATTATAAATCGGATTTCCGATTGTTCCGCGCGTCGTTGCCGAAATTTGTTTGATCGATCCGGCAGTGCGGACAAAAGAATAAATTTCGTCATTATCGAAGCTCGGCGCCGCATTTCCGCAAGTCGCGGTCGGCGTCGTCGGACACGGAACCAGATCACGGTTGGACGTAAAACTGATCGCGCTGCCCGTGTCGTCAATGCTCGCATCGTGATTGTCGTCAGCGACGATCGCGAGGCTTGAAGTCGTTGCGGGCACCGGCAGACGGCTTGGAAAT
>JBBQOA010000373.1:0-5094 GCA_038330465.1 Pyrinomonadales bacterium | reverse complement strand
GGTTCAAAATGTTTCAAGCCAAATTCAACCAACTTCGATTCAATCCGAAGACAAACAACCGGATATTCTAATCGACGGCGAAAATAATTTTTATTCAACCGAGCTTCTTAAATCCGATTACAAAAAAGCAAATGTTGTCGTTCACGTTAATGTCACAAGCCGCAAGCTTATTGACCAGATTGGCGAAGGCAAGTGCGAACAAGACAAAGGCGAAGGTTATTGCTTATATCTTTTGAAAGCTGAAGTGAAAGAAGTTTTTAAGGGAAAAGTCAATAAGGAAAATTTTGAGTTTTATGAAACGACGGATGCCAATTACGAGTTCAAAGATTCGCTGATTGGCGAAAAAGTGGCTTTTTTGAATTGGAGCGACAATTATCCGAATAAGAAAATGAGTTTAGGGTCGATTGAAAGTTCGACTCGTTCGATCGAACAAAACGTGCTTGAAATAATGCGAAAAATCGCCAAGGAAAATTTAAATCGGAAAAATTGATCTTTACGTAAATAACGAGAGAGCTTTTCTTTCGGTCGGCGGCGTGTCGCCTTTGTATAAAACCTTTTCTAAAAACAGTCCCGACGGCGGCGCGGTGAATTTGGCGGGCAGGTTTGACGGAAATTTTATCAAACGCTGAAAACTGTCGTAACTCATATTTCCGCGCCCGACTTCGGCGAGCATTCCGACGATTCTTCTGACCATTTTCCACAAAAAATGACTTGCGCCGATCCGAAAACAGATCAGATCGCCGTCGGTGAAGATTTCGGCGCGTTCGACCGCGACGATGGTCGATGCTTTGACCGCTTTTTTGGCTTCGTCCGTTTCGCAGAAAGACTCGAAATCGTGCCGCCCGACGAGCATTTCAGCCGCCGTCTGCATCGCTTTCGGGTCGAGATTGTCCTTGATCCACCAGACGAAATTTTTGCCGAAAGCGGTGCGCCGCGTCGAGATTTGGTAAAGATAAAAACGCTGAACGGCGTGTTTGCGCGCGTCGAAATTTTCGGGCGCGTTCGTCACTTTTTTGATGTTGATGTCGTGCGGCAGCAGATCGTTAAAGCCGTGCTGAATCTGGCGCGGCGTCAGATTTGTCTGCAAAGCCGGCGATTTCAAATGCGCGATCTGATTAACGGCGTGCACGCCCGCGTCGGTTCTGCCCGAACCATTGATCTCGACGCGTTCGGCAAATAATTGCCGCGCCGCGTCCATCAATTCGCCCTGCACGCTCTTCGCATTATGCTGGATCTGCCAGCCGCGAAAACGCGTTCCTTCATATTCGATTTCAAGTTTCCAAGTGTGCATTTCTTTAGTGGAAAATGGATAACGGATAACGAAAAATTAAAAACATTTTCCACTTTCCACTTTCAATTTTCCGTTATTTCCCAATCGAAACTTTTTCGCGGTATTGATTGATCGCGACATAAATCACTTCGGCTTCGGTGACTCTGACACTTTGCCCGTGCGAGCCGAAGCGTTCGGATTCGACGATGACCTTGATCGTGATCGAAGTGTTGCCGACTTTGGTCGTCGTCGCGTAAAAGCTGACGAGATCGCCGACAAAAACGGGTTCGTGAAAGATGATCTCCTTCATCGCGACCGTTACGAAACGATCGTGTCCGGTGTGGCGAACGGCTTCGACACCGCCGGCAACGTCGATGTAGCTTAAAATCACGCCGCCGAAAATCGTCCCGTGCGCATTTGTATCGCGCGGCATCATCGTCAGGCGAATCGCGGCGTTGCGTAATCTTTCAGTTGCTTGATCTTCCATAATTTATTTGTAATTAACGAGTCGGTTTGTAAAGCTTGAACTTACTTTAATGCGAAAATGCTCCCGACCGTTCGCTATACTGATTGTTTCGCCAAAACCCAATTTTTCACCGCCGCCCGCAGTTCGTTTAAATGTTCGTCGAAAAAATGTCCGCAGTTTTCAAAATAGACCAATTCGGCGTCCGTATGTTCGGCAACGCGGGCAACCAGTTTTTGAACATTTTCGAGCGCACCGAATTCGTCGCGGTCGCCGTGAACGAAAAGAATCGGCTTACGCAAATTTTCGAGAAACCCGAAATCGTCGTATTTATCGACCGGCGTGCCGATGGAAATTATTCGCACGACTCTTTCATCCGTCATTGCGACCTCGCTGCCGATCCGTGTGCCGAACGAAAATCCGGCGAGCGTGATCTCGTGCTGCGGATAATTTTCCGCCAAATAATCGAGCGCGTCGCGAACGTCTTGCGTTTCCGCCGCGCCGTCGTGCGTGCCAGTGGACGCGCCGACGCCGCGAAAATTAAAGCGCAACGTGATCAGTCCGGCATCGACGAGCCCGGCTGCCGCGCGAAAAACGACTTTGTTGTGCATCGTGCCGCCGCCCAAAGGATGCGGATGACAAACAAGCGCGACGCCTTTTGCCGCGCCCGCCGGTTCTTTTAAGATCGCTTCTAATTGTCCGACCGAAGCCGGGATGAACAGATTGCCTTTCGGATACATAACTAAATTTACGATTTTAGATTTTGCATTTTCGATTAGCAAATGCGTTTTTCTTAAATTCGTGATATTTTTTCTTATTGCTCGCTATCTTTAACAAATTATAAAAAGCATTAACAATGGAAGAACTTCTTAACGACAACACGGAAACAATCGCCGAAAAACCCGCTGAGGAAACGCCGCAACCGGCTGCCGCAGCCAAGCGAACCTGGCGACAATGGTTTGAAACCGACGCGGCTGTCCGGACGGTTTATCTGGTTTTCGGTTTTCTGATCATCGTTTTGCTGATGACGCGGCTGCAATTTTCGACCGACGCGATCTGCTGCGGCGATTGGGACGGCTATTATCACATCGGCTGGAGTCAGGAACTCTGGAACAGTTTTAAGGGCGGGCATTGGCTGCCCGAATTCAAATGGCTGCCGCTGACGGTCTTAAATCCGCAGGATTACGCCGATCATCATTTTCTTTTTCACCTTTTGCAGATTCCGTTTCTGTGGTTTTTCGAACCTGTGATGGCGGCAAAGGTCGCGGCGATCACTTATTCATCACTCGCTATTTTTTCGGTTTACTGGCTGCTTTACCGCTACGGCGTCGATTATCTGCTGCTCTGGCTGCTCGCGCTGCTGACGTGCGCCAATCCGTTCTTTTACCGGATGAGTATGGCAAAGGCGCCGCCCCTGACGATCATTATTTCGGTCATCGGAATTTATCTGCTTTTTGAGCGCAAATATAAATGGCTGCTGCCGCTGATGTTTCTGTTCGTCTGGACTTACAGCCTGTTTCCGCTGCTGCTCTTTGCGGCGGTCATCTGGACGTGTATTATCGCGTGGAACGAGCGCCGGTTTGAATGGCAGCCGCTTGCCTACACGACCGGCGGAATGATTCTCGGCAACATCATCAACCCGTATTTTCCGCAAAATATCTGGCTTTTCTACGAACATTTCGTCGAAAAACTCAAGATCGGAACGGATTTTGCGGTCCCGGTCGGCGGCGAATGGTATCCGTATTCGGGACAGGATCTGCTCACGCATTTTCCCGTCGCGCTCGCGGCAATGCTCATCGGCTATATTCTTTTTGCGCCGAAAAACGGTAAACTGCCCGAAAAACCGACATTCTTTTTGATGTTCGTGACGATCTTGCTGCTCTCGCAATTTCGCTCGAAACGCTTTGCCGAATATTTTCCGCCGTTTGCGATTCTCTTCGCGGCTTTCAGCTGGAAGGAATTTCTGATGCCGACCGTCGCGCAGCTGCCCGAAGATTTTAAACGCGAGATCGAACCATATCTCGATGCCGACAAACCGACCGAAGAACACGGCTGGTATGAAGCCGTCAAGCTCGCGGCGGCGTGGACGCTCGGCATCGTTCTCTCGCTGGTGATGTTTTATAATTTCATCGGCATCGATTTCAGCGAAAACGAAAGATTTCAAAATACCGTCGGTCTGCGCTGGCTCGCGGGCATCAAACAAATCGGGCTTTTGACCGACATCCGAAACAATGAATCGAACGACAAATACCGCCGGGCGACCGAATGGGCAAAGGAAAATATTCCCGAAGGCGCGTTGATCTTTAACTGCAACTGGGACGATTTTCCAAAACTTTTCTTCTATGACCGCAAACACGCATACGTTTACGGGCTTGATCCAAACTATCTTTTCACCAAAAATCCCGATCTATACAAACTGATCGGCGATATCACAGCGGGCAAAACGGAAGATGCGGGAAATGTGATCCGCGAAAAATTCGGTTCGCATTATGTGATGACCGACGCCAAAGAAAACGAAGATATGGTCGCTAAATTGCTCGACAGCGGCTGGGCGGAAATTGTTTATGAAGACGACGAAGCCCGTTATTTGAAGATTCGCGACATCAAAGGCGAGAAACCGAAAGACGCGGCAGACGAGGCGCCGCCGACGCCCGAAGAAGAAAAAATGCTCGACCAGATGGAAGCAAACGACGCGAAAAACACGAATCAAAATGTTAATGATGATGAAACTGACGAGAAGTAAAACAATGCTCGCGAAGATGCGTAGAGGCGAAGGGGAGAAAATTGCGCTTTCTCGTTTTTTCTCTTTTGCTTCGATCTTAATTTTATTGACGCTTAGTTCGGGCTGTCAGCCGAATCAGACAATTTTGAAGGATATCGCGCCGCCGCCGACCCCGATGTCAACGGTCGAATCAAAAAGAACCTCGTTTGAAGAAGATCTGCGCGAGATGGAAACGGCGAATTTTGATTATATTTTCGCATTTCGGCGCAAGGACGGCGGCGCGTTTGACAAGGACGATCGAAAATACCTGCGCGAAAATACACCGCTCGAAACAAATCGCTGGCGAGAAAGCGATGAAGGCAAAGCTTTTATCGCCGGTTCGGGATTCGGCTTTTCGCCCGAACAGATGGAGGCTTTGCGAAATCGTTTTATCGTCGAAGATTATTCAAAACCCGAAATTAAAAAGGCAAACGAAGCCGCCAATTCGGCGGTCAATACGAATAAAGCGGCAAATAAGAGAAACATCAATAAATAGTTTGACGAGGGTAAAAAGGTGGCAGACAAAGAATTGCGTGAAAAAGAAGTGACGGCGCGACGAGTTTTTCTCGATCCTTCGACGCCTTCGACCTGGACTATTAT
>JBBQOA010000372.1:0-5104 GCA_038330465.1 Pyrinomonadales bacterium | reverse complement strand
AATCTTTCAAGTCAGTTGGCGACTAAGAAAAAGACCTTTGCGGTTAATCAAAAACTACTTGAGTAAACCATTTTCGGTATATCATCAAAAACTAATTGAACAACAAATATAGAAATGCAACATTTGTGCCGAACACTTCTGATGAATAATTTAACAGAAACTGAGCGGAAGGCGAAACAATCGTTTCTCGACAATCACAAGCGCAAATGATTGCGCGTTACGAAAAAGCCGACAATGTAGAACGCTCGGCGATTATTAAACAGATAGATTCATTTCTGCCTATTATTTCTAAAGATGAAAAACTCTTTTGGCTGAAGTTTCGGCAAAAACTTGAAAGGCTAAACGAAAAGGGAAACAAAGCAATTTAAGTTGAAAATCAGATTGAAGGTGTGAGTAATAGTGTGAGTCAATAGAAAAAGGCATCATTTGATGCCTCTAACTTATTGATTTTAATAATACACCCGGCATGATTCGAACATGCGACCCCTTGATTCGTAGTCAAGTACTCTATCCAGCTGAGCTACGGGTGCACAAAGGGAATAATTAGACTACAAATCTTGTGCTTTTCTGTCAAGTCTCTTTTTCAACAAAACTATCTCACTTTTTCAGCAAACCTCATATTTACTTGGCAAAATAGCCCGGACGCGTCTTTGAAATCAGGTCGCTGCTGGTGACCTCGATTTTGATGGCGCGCCATTTGCCGTCGCGTTTTTCGTTGGTCGATTGGTATTCGATCGTGTAAAGGGTGCGCAGTTCGGCGGCGACCGAGGCGTAGAGTCTGCCCATTTCTTCGAGCCGATTTATCGTATTGAGCGTGCCGCCGGTGCGGTCAGCCAAGATCTGCAATCTTGAACGCGCCGATTGATACATTGCGACCTGAATCGGTGTCGGATCGGCGAGCTTGGCAGGATCGCCCGTCGGCAGCGCCAGCGGATAGATCGTCACGCCCTGCACATCGGCTTTGTTCAGAACGCGATTTAAATTTTCGTTGGTTTCAGGTTTGATCGCATTCGGGATTTCCTTTTCACTGATTTTTTGGAGCAGATCGCGGTCGGTATCGCGCAACGCCGTGTCGATTCCATCGGTCAAAACGATAATCGCTTTACGCCGTTTGCCTTCACCGGCGAGCTTGTTGAGCGCAAAATCGAGGGCTTTGTAAAGTTGTGTTTTGCCGCGTCCGTTAGCGACGTTTATCGAATTTCCGATCGTTCGGCGGTCAGTCGTAAAATCGTTTCGTAAATTTACCTTGTCGTAAAATTCAATGACGGCGACGCGGTCTTCGGGCGCCAGCGCATCAACGAAACGATATGCCGAGAGCCGGATAGTTTCACGAAAACCGAGTGTCGAACCGGACATATCCAAAATCATAACGAGCGAAAAAGGAGTCACAACCGGTTCAAAACGGGCGATATTTTGTTTGACGCCATCTTCGTAAATCGTGAAATTGTCTTTGTTTAAGTCGGTAATCGGGCGACCTTTTCGATCAGCGACGCCGACATTTAAGTGGACGATCGACGAATCAACCGTGATCGGTTCATCATCTGACTGCGCCGAAGCATTCAGGAAGCCGAAAAGTAAAATTAAAAAAATTATAAAAACTCTTGAATAACGCATAGCAGAATATTAACTAATCAGACGCTGTTTTTCGAAACGCGGTTGCACGAACGATTGTTTCAAAAACTTCTTAACAATATTCATTTTATGGTTTATAATTCTTTAAACCTGAGAAAGCAAGTCAGACGAACACTTAAAATTTATTGTTTGGTTTTCTGAGCTGACGAAAATCGTGAGGTATCCCAATGTTTTATAAACCGAATTATTGTTGTAATTGCGGGGAAAAAATTGAACGCGTAAATTGGTCTTTCACCACCAGTAAGCAATTTTGTGATGTTTGTCAGACTGATTTTGTTTTAAAAGAACGCTTGCCGCAGCTATTTATTGTCTTGATGGCATTTGTCGGATTGTTTGGTGTCGGAAGTTATTGGCGGGGCGGCGAAAAGCCGTTAAATGTTTCAACCAAACAATTTGCGGCAAATGCGCCAAACTCAAGCAAGAATCCGGTCAGTTCGTTGCCGCCGGGCAATGCGAATTCGAACGATCGACAATTAGCTCAAACAAACCCGCAAATTGCGGCTCAAAAGCAGGATTTGACAACCAAACAACCCGCGAAACAATTGGAAAATGCGCCGAATGCAGCCGTCGAAACAGTTTATTTTTGCGGCGCGCAAACCAAAAAGGGAACACCTTGCTCGCGGCGTGTCAAAGGTGGCGGCAGGTGTTGGCAACATAAGGGGCAAATTGCGATGCTGCCGCCCGAAAAATTGATCGCCGGTCAATAAATTGCAAATTCTTTTAATTGCAAAAAGATTTTTTTAGTCGAAATTAGCTATAATTCTATAGTTTTTTTAGTTTAAAATAACAAACAGGAACGAATGAAACCTTTAGTACCGAATACTTTATTACAAAACCGTTATCTGATCGTGCATTTAATCGGCAAAGGCGGAATGGGCGAAGTTTATCTGTCAATCGATCAACGGCTCGGGAGCGCGGTTGCGCTGAAACGGACTTTACACGCCGATGACGTCCAGCTCGGCGACGCATTTGAGCGGGAAGCGCGGACACTTGCCAGATTGCGGCATCCGGTATTGCCGAAAGTCAGCGACCATTTTATCGAAAATGACAATCAGTATTTGGTGATGGAACATATTTCTGGCGATGATCTGGCAAAACGTCTGACGGCGACGCAGAAGCCGTTTCCACTCAGCTGGGTTTTGTTTTGGGCGGATCAATTGCTCGATGCGCTGGCTTATCTGCACACGCACGAACCGCCGATCATTCACCGCGACATCAAGCCGCAAAATTTAAAGTTAACGGACGAGAATAATGTCGTTTTGCTTGATTTCGGACTGTCGAAAAATTCATCCGGACAAACTAATGCCGACAATACGAGCGGCGGAAGCACCGGCAGCGTCGTCGGATACACGCCTCATTACGCGCCGATGGAACAGATTCGCGGCACCGGAACCAGTCCGCGCAGCGATATTTATTCGCTTTCGGCGACACTTTATCAGCTTTTGACAAATGTTGTTCCGCCCGATGCTTTGGCGCGTGCCGATTTTCTATTAAGCGGAAAAACCGATCCGATCACGCCGATCAATCAGATCAATAGCGAAATTCCCGAATCCATTTCGGATGTTGTTCTCAAGGGAATGTCGATCAGCCAGGATCACCGTTTTGCCGATGCCCGCGAGATGCAAAAGGTTTTGCGTGAAACATTTGCCAAAATGCAGAGCGATACGTCTGAAAAGACCATTGCTTTTAACACACAGAATGAACAACTTGCGGGGGAGGTGCCCGCTGCGCAAGTCTCGCAGGAAAAATCAGAACAATTTTCGACACCGGTTTTCGATCAACAGCCGGCATCAAAAGAAGTGATGGGCGCGCAGACAATTCCATTTGGAATGGTTGGAAATACGGCTTCCGAAATTTCCGGAACAGCTTCAAGCAATTCAGATAAAACCGATCAAAAGCCTGATTTTGACGCGACTATCAGGATTGATGATGTGCCGAATATCGCAACACCGCAAAATTTTTCCCAAAAGACCGAGGTTTTACCGGTGAACGAATCGGCACCGCAGCAATCGGGCATCAAAACAGAGGTTTTCGGCGGTGATTTCGGAGCGGCTGAGTATTTGCAAAACAACCAAACCGCGCCCGAGCAGAATTTCACAACCGCCGATTACGAGGCAAAAGCCGAAGAAACAACTCCTCCGCCGCATAATTTTACGGGCGATCAAACTGTTCCGTTGATTCAATTTGATAATCAAAACGCAAATGTGGATTTAGCGCAAACCCAACCTGTTTCGGCGTTTGATTCGTTGCCGCAAGTGGAAAACTTTGGGGCAACGGCGGAAACACATCTTCCGACGGGCGATTATTCGGCGGTTGGCGAGACCTATTCGCTGCCTGCACAGGACACCACGCCGCCGTTTCCGCCGCCGCCGCCGGTTCAACCGAAACAGGAAAAGAAAAAATCAAAAGGTTTGCTTTTTGCGGTCATCGGCGGGCTTTTCGGTTTGGCGATTCTCGCCGTCGCGGCAGGCGGCATTGCCTGGTATTTTATGAATCAACCGGTCGTACCGGAAACGTCCAATGTCGCGACGCCAACGCCCGTCGAATCGGTATCGCCGACGCCGACGCCGGAACCGACGCCGGATGAGTCGGCGAACACGAATTCCAACAGCGGTTCGAATACAAATGCTGCGACCACGAGCGACCTTGATAATTCGGCGGTTAATACCGAACCCTCGCCCGATAAAACAAAATCCGTCATCACGACCCAAACGCCGATCACGCAGCCGACGCGAACTGTTCCAACGCCGCGTCAGACAACGGTTTCAACGCCGCGTTTGACACCTAAACCAACAACCAAAACAGAACAAACGCCGAAAAAAGTAATAAGGGGAACAGATATTCCTCAGTGATTCTAGGAGCAATGAAAATGAGAAGAACGAAATATTTAAATTGGTTTATGTATTTAATGCTTTTGTTAACGCTTTTTTCTTTGACGGCAAATGTTCAAGCTCAGCCGAGGAAAAAAGACCTTGAAAAAGCCCGCAAGATCGCCCGGCAAGGCGACCAGTTTTTTAATCAGAAAGATTACCGCAGCGCGATCAATAAATATGCCGAGGCGATCGCGGTCGTTCCGCAATTTCCCGCCGCGCATTTTTGGAAGGGTTACGCGCATTATTATCTGAACGAATACGACCAGTCGTTGACCGATCTGGATTTGGCTTTGAATCAAGGGTTTGACAAACCGCTGGAGATCTACCGGCTTCGCTGGTTTTTGAATTATCAGGTGAAAAACTATGATGCTGCCCTGAACGATGCGCAGGAAGGTGCGAAACTCGATCCGAATAATGCGATTTATAATCTAGCGATCGGCGACGTTTACCGGATTAGGGAATCCTACCGCGAGGCGGTAGATTACTACAAAAAAGCTGTCCAACAAGATTCGAAAAATGCCGATGTGTATTATTTTCTTGCGGTCTGTTACGCCAATCTCGGCGAATCCGAGCAACAAGGGCTGTCGGCGTCCGAAGCC
>JBBQOA010000371.1:0-5125 GCA_038330465.1 Pyrinomonadales bacterium | reverse complement strand
ACCCAAAACGTCAGACTTCCGCGCAGTCGTAAACTTCGGTTATAATCTTTCCAGTTGCGGATTCGATAGGTGGCTTTTTTTTTCATGGTAGAAAAATCTTACCATTTCATCGTTTCCGCGACCTATTTATGCAACAACGCCCTCTTTATTTATTAATTTATCAGGGATTCAACGACCGCTGACGGCATTCTGGCGCCTGCCAGATGCTCTTCCGAATGATCGAAAACCGCGTCGAGTTCTTTTTCGACGCTTCCGTGTCCCGCCGGAATTTGTTTGATGAGCGGCGCAAAATTTTCAAAATCGTAAAGCTCTTTGTCGAGCAGATGCGAACCGGTCACGTTGGTCAGCGCCGTGACGATCGAACTGCGGATGAACGGAATTTCCTTTTCGAGCTCGCTGATGAGATTTTTGACGCGGGCGCGTTTCAGATTCGGCTGCGAACCGCACAAATTGCACGGAATGATCGGAAACTGCCGTTCCTCGGCGTATTTCGCGATTTCCGCTTCCTGACAATAAGCGAGCGGACGAATGACCGTATTCGTTCCCGCATCCGAGCGCAGGATCGGCGGCATTGCTTTGAGCTGCCCGACAAAAAATAAATTGAGCAGAAAGGTATTGATAATATCGTCGGCGTGATGCCCGAGCGCGACTTTTGTGCAGCCTTCTTTGATCGCCGTCGAATACAAAATTCCGCGCCGCAGCCGCGAACACAGCGAACAAAATGTCTTGCCTTCGGGAATATGTTCTTTGACAACCGAGTAAGTGTCTTCTTCGACGATCCGGTAATCGACGCCGATGCTTTCCAAAAATTGAGGCAGCACTTCAACCGGAAAATTGGGCTGCTTTTGATCGAGATTAACCGCGAGAATTTCAAAATTGACGGGCGAACGGCGCTGCACATCAAGCAGCAGATCGAGCAATGTATAGCTGTCTTTGCCGCCCGAAACACAGACCATGATTTTATCGCCCTCTTCGATCATCTTGAAATCGGCGATTGCCCTGCCCATTTTTTTGAGCAATTTGGTTTTGCTTTTAGTTTCTACAAACAACGTTTACGACGAGACCTCCAAAACTACAAAGTTTGACAGAATATATTTAAATTTACAAATCTCGCTTAAAGACTGGACACAAATAAAAAAAGTCTTTTATTATAACAATCAACTGTAATAAAAAGTCAGTTAATCATTTCTAACAAGTTGTAAATCAATTATCAATATTCGTTTCGCGTCCGGTTAGATACTTCCCCCGTCATCCAATCAAAGATTGTCGAGTCGGAAAAATCCAATTATGAGGTTTTAGGAAAAATTATGATCAGAATGGGCAGAGGTTCCGCAAAGGAACAACCAAACGAAACACCGAGTTTTCAAGAGCAACCGTCGAATTCAGGTAATTTGTATCAATATTCGACTGAAACACAAGCATCTTCGACCCGCGCTATTTCCGATAGCGAATCAATGGCACGCGACATTAAAGAAGGTCGTTTGAGCGGTTATGTCGGCAACGGTACGGTTTTGACGGGCGAAACTAATTTTCAGTCGATGCTTCGCATTGACGGACATCTGACGGGCAGAGTGACCTCGGAAAACGGCACGCTCGTAATCGGTTCGACCGGCAAAGTTGATGCCAATATCGCGGTTGCGGCGGCAATTATCAGCGGCACGGTCAACGGCGATATTATCGCGACTGAAAAACTCGAACTCGGTCGCACGGCAAGAGTCGTCGGCAATATTCAAACGCCGCGCTTGGTAATTGAAGACGGTGCGGTTTTTGAAGGCGGATGTACAATGCTGAAAGCCAAAGAAGCATTGGAAAAACGCGCTTCCAAAGCCGCATATGCACCGCTTGAATCATCAATTGTCAGCGAGGAATCATCGATTTTATCGACCGATACGGACGAAGATGACGAGGAAGAATCGGCTGAATCGGCGACAAATTAAGGTAAAAAGTAAAAAATAAAAAGGTAAAACAAAAGAACTTTTTGCGATTTAGAATCATCTATCGCAAAATAGATTTTTGTTTTACCTTTTACCTTTTTACTTGAAATTTTACCAATGGAAAATTTCAGCTACATTAACGAAGAATTTTATGCCTCTAAGGTTTCGCCCGAACAGACGGATTTATTGTTAGCGGAAGGCTGGCGGCATTTTGGCGAACATTTTTACCGCTATAATCTCGGCTATTATAAATACGACATTCGCACGGTTTACGCGCTGCGCGTCAATCTTGCAAAATTTGCTTTTTCCAAAAATCAGCGCCGCGTTCTCAAAAAAAATCAGGATCTGCAAACCGTTATTCGCCCGATCGAGATCACCGAAGAAAAAGAAAAGCTTTTTGAACGCCACAAACAAAGGTTTGAATACGGCGTTCCCGATTCGCTTTACGATTTTCTTTCATACGAAGCCGCGACAATTCCGTGCGAGGCTTTGGAAGTTTGTGTTTACCGCGAAAAAGAATTACTTGGCGCTTCGTTTTTCGATGTCGGCAAAGAAACGATCTCAAGCATTTACGGAATGTTTGCGCCCGAAGAAACCGCGCGCAGTCTCGGCGTTTTGACGATGCTTCTCGAAATAAAATTCGCGTATGAAAGTGGCAAAAAGTTTTACTATCACGGCTACGCCTACGAAGGGAATTCGTTTTACGATTACAAAAAACGCTTTCGCGGATTGGAAAGTTACGATTGGAACGGGAGCTGGAAAGATTTCGAAGAATCCAAATCGGAACCAGCGGCGTAAGCAATCGGGTTTTCACTAAAACAATTTCCGGCAACATCAATCGATATTGCCGGAAATAGCGGCGTGTCCGAACATTCAATGTAAAAGAGCGTGAATAAAAAACATTGAAAAAACTCGCCGCTAATTTTTACGGTTGATTAGCCGATTAAGTTCAGATTCTTTGTCGAAGGCGTGTGCGGATTAAACGGAAGCTGCAAAAAGTTCGCCCAATTTTGCGGCGTCACGATTTCGACATAACGAGCGGTCATTTCGGGCGTGAAAGCTTCGATCATAAAGCGATTTTCGACCCAAACTTCGATCAGTTGAAATAAACCGCCGCCGCGATTGCAGGTCAGCGCGCGCCAGCCTTCATGGGCGGCGATTGCTTTGACTTCCTCTTCGCTCAAAGGCGTATTCAATGCCAGATGCGTTGAAACGTATTCGGGCGCGTTTTCGCTGAATTGAAAGGTCGCTTCGACATTTTCGGTCGGTGTTTCCAAACTGAAATTCTCTTCCGGCGGAAAACCTTCGCCCGGCACGAGTTCGATATTGATCGGTGTAAATTCAACGGTGGTGCCTCTGCCGTCGTCGGCAAAAACGATAAAACCGCCCGGACTCGGCGGAAACGGAAAAGCATAGCCGTTCCATAATTCGGCTAAAACATTAGCGACGTTTTCGGGATTATTAACTCCAACAGAAATATGATTTATCATTGCTTAAAAATGCTCCTTAAAAATAAATAAATGGAACAAAAGCGTTCCTCATCAATCTAACGCGCAAAATTTCGCAAACAAGTATCAGCCGAATTTGAGTATTTGTTTCGGGAATAAAAAAAACTTGGCTTTCATTCAAGTTGATTATTCTGTGAAGTTTTAATGCGTGCAGGCGGGACACTCCTGCGTTCCCGGCTAAAAAAGTTTTTCTTGTCCGAGCGTTTTTGTCCATTCGATATATTTTTTCGAGTCAAATTTTTTGCCGGTGCTGTGCGAAGCCATATAGCGAATTTTGCCGAAGGTTGTCCGTTCAAACCACGGTCGGTCGTGTTTGCCGAAACACCATAAAATTCCCGCGTAACTGTTCGGATCGCGTCCGTCGAGACAATATTTGTTGTTCAAATGCTCCAAGATCGCAAACGCTTCTTCATAAGTTTTCGACCAGCTAATGATATTTTTGCCCCAAAGCATGCGAATATAATTGTGCATTTCGCCGGTTTCAACCATTTCGCGCTGTGCGGCGTTCCAAAGTTCGTCGTGCGTTGCGCCCGCTTCGAGCTGTTCGAGCGAATAGATTTGCGGACGTTCATCGCCGATATGTTCGCGCATTGTTTCCTGCACCCAAGCGGGCAGGGCGCGAAGCGAATCGTAATCTTTATTAAATTTTGTGAAGTTAAATGAAAGCTCGCGGCGGACGATCAGCTCTTCCAAATATGCGTCTTTTGATTCCGGCGGCGCATCCGAATCTTTCACGGCAAGCGCGATTTCGATCGGCGACAAAAAACCGAAATGCAAATACGAACTAAGGCGCGACGAGCCGTCTTTTTCGGGTTTGTTGCGCGCCGCGTCGTAATCGGGCAGAATTTCTTCGATAAATTTTTGCAATCTTTTTCTGCCGTTTGCCGTGCCGCCGTGATAGATCGGCGAAGGTTTGACCGAATGATCGATCGCGCTTTCGGAAACTAATTTTTCAATGTTTTCGACAATTGTTTCGGGACAATCGATCTGCAAATCAGCCGCTTTAACAATGATCTTTTCTTCTTCGAACGGTTTCAGATAATCGCCTAAAATTCGTTTGATCTTCGGGCGAATCGTGTATGCCGCGTATTCTTCTTTTTCAAATTTCGACATCGGAATGACGCCGTTTGAATCGACTGCAAAGACGGGAATTTCCGCTTTTTTGACAATCGCTTCGTTATGACGCGGAATAATAAAACACGGAAAATCGTCCGTCACGATGAGCGCCGCGTCTTTCGCAAGTTTGGCAACGATTGCCTTTGGCGATTTTTTGTTTTCCTGCAGATAAAAAACGTAGCGAATCCCGAGTTTTTCAAATTCCCGACGTTTTTCCTCAACGCCTTCGAGAATAAATGTGTGAATTCTCTCGCTCGCCCACGGATAATAAAATTTCAAACCTTCGTAAACGACGAGCGGCAAATTGCGTTCGTTCGCCGCTTGAATCGCAAAAGTGAGCGCGTGATTGAATGATGCGCGCTTGAACATCTGCATCCAGTACAAAACATATCTGCCATCATTGTTCGCAGATTTATCGTTTAAAAGTTGGACTCTTTCGTTTATTTGATTCATAAAACCTTCGCAGTAGTTGATAGATGAAAGATGATAACTGATAGATTTATCTTTCATCTTTCATCTATAATCTATCAACTACTGCGAATCAAATCGATTTTACCTTTATGAAAA
>JBBQOA010000370.1:0-5132 GCA_038330465.1 Pyrinomonadales bacterium | reverse complement strand
CGCGCTGCCGCCGATGCTCCACGAACCGCCGATGCTCCACGAACCGCCCAAACTCCACGGCATCGTACTTGAATTCGGCGAACCGACCAGATAATTCGGCTCGGCAAATGAAACGCGCAAAGCCGGATCGCTTTGTAATTGCGCGGCGAGTTCGGGAACCGTCGCGTTACTCGTAATGCGCAAACGATAGATCGGACGCGTTCCGAATTGCGAAAGCGGAGTTGCGTCTAATCCGTATTGCGAAGCGATATTCGCAAGGTCGGAAGCCTGATTAAGTTTGACGACAATTTCACGCGGAACAAACAGATCATTAGTCGTTTGCCCCGAAATTATCGAACTATTGGCGAAAATGAAAATTAGAAAAAGGGTGTTTGTTAAAATGCCGAGAATTAACCGCTTGCTCATATTCAAAAATCTCTCCAAAACAATCAGGTCTGATAAAATATAGTCTTCCCCGTAAACTTAGTCCACGCATCGCAGCAAAAAATACATCGCGCTTAAAAATTTTTTTTTACCAATGTCCGATCAAAATGAACGGCGACCAGAAATACGGGTGCGAATTTTCCTTAAGCAAGTTAATTTGCGCAGTTTGCAAAGAGCTGCTCAAAGTCTCTCCGCAAAGAATTTCCCGATAAAAATTTTTCATCAAGTCGAGCGTTGCGCGGTCGTTGACCGTCCACAAACTCAAAAGCAGCGAACCGGCGCCCGCCGCCAAAAATCCGCGCGTCAGACCGATCAGCTCTTCGCCCGAAACGATCTTGTTCAAACCCGTTTCGCACGCGCTCAGAGTAACGAGTTTATTCATCAAATTCAAATTTTGCGCATCGCTCACCGTCAGATTTTCATTAAACAGCGCGAGCGATGAAAACGCCGGATTATCGGGGCGAAACGTCCCGTGACAAGCAAGGTGCAAAACGTCCGCCGAGGCGATGTTTTTATGTAGATTTTTGAGCGTCGCTTTTTGATCGATGAGCGGCACAGATTCAGCAAAAAGTTCGCCGAGCATTTTGATCTCGCTTTTGACAAGCGGCGTGACGCGATCGGCAACGCCGATCAGCAAAGCGCTTTTCGGCGCGGCAACTTCTTTACTCAAACAGTTTTGCAAAATCGCCGCACTTGGCGCGTAACTGATTTCCCGGCGTTCGATCAGAAATTTTTCGCCGTCGTGCAAAGCCTGAAACGGAAGATAATGCAGAATATCTGCCGCCACAAAAGTTATCCGTCGACGGTCAAACAACTTCGCCAGCGGACGCAGCAAAGCATCATAAATTTTTTGCGAATGGTGAAGCATTCTTTCAAAAACAAGCCGGCGATTTTCCGCCGAAAGTTGATCCTGAAACCGCGCCGTTTTGATCTGAAAAAGAAATTGTCTGATTTCGGCAGTAACTGTTTCCTGATCGGCAAATGCCGGAAAAACTTCGAGACTTTCGTCCGTCACGACAAACGCCGAAATTCTGCCGTCGATCATCGCGAATTCGACCAGCGTCGTCGCCGACAGCTTTTTCTGTAAGTTCTTGAGATCAAAATTTTGCGCCGCGCCGCGCTCGATATTTTCGCTCGTCTGCAAACGGCGGCGGAGTTCCGCAAAATCTTTTTCGCGCTTCTCGGCGAGTTTGCGCAGTTCGGCAATTTCTTTCCGCGCTTCCAAACCGCTTGCCGTTTGACGGTTGATGCGGCTGTAATACCAGTTTAATTCTTCGCGAAGCTCGGCAAGTTTTTTGTTTTGCGGAGATTTTTTCGACGTAACATTGATCGTTTCGAGCAATGTTTGCGAACGCGCTCGCTCGTGCCATCGAAAGGCTTCGGGAAAATCTCCGGCGGCGAGTTTGATCTTACATAATTCGTTGTAAGGTAATACTTTGTCCGCCAAAAACGCCGTCCGAAATTCTTCCGCTGCCAATGACGAACGCGAATTTTCGACAAGTTCGATGGCTTTCAGAAAAAACTTTTCGTCGTTTGAAATTTTTCCGAGCGAAACCAGGCAGAGATATTCGATTTGCCGCGATTGGTCTGCCGCCCGCTTGCGCGTTTGCCGAAAAACTTGACGCGCCTTTTCTTTTGCGCCACGCGTCAAATAAATTTCGCCGAGCAGCCACCGCGCCGCGAGTTCCTGCCGCAGATTTCCGCCTTTCTTAAATATTTGCAAGGCAATTTCCGTTTCGGCTTGCGCTTTGTCGAAATCGTTTTCGCCAAAAAATATCTGCGCTTTCGCAAGTTTTACAGAAGCAGCGGAAATCTTATTGCCTTCATCCGCAAAAAGTTTTTCGGACTTGTTCAAAAACTCTTTCGAATCTTCGATTTCGCCAAGTAATGACAAGGCTTTCGCGTGATTCAAAAAGCTTCGCGCAAGTTCTGCCTGAATACCGAATTCGATAAATTTGGCTTCGGCTTTTTCATAAAATTCGACGGCTTCGGGCAAAAGATTCAGTTCAAGATAAATATCGGCAATTTCGAGTTCACAATTTGCGGATTGATGCGGCATTTCCAAAACATCGTATTTCTGCCGCGACTTTTCCATAAATTTCAGCGCGTCGTCGAAATGTCCCTGAAACAAATAAAGATTGCTCATTCCCGTTTCGATCTCGGCTTCGGTGACGATCAAATTATTCGCTTCGGCGCGTTTGAGAGCGCGGCGGTAAACGCTCTCGGCTTCCCGAAAATTGTTTTGCAGGGCTTTCACAAAAGCCTGACAATTTTCGACCATCGCGATCTGGCGCTGGTCGTCGATTTCCATAAAACGTGCGTGCGCCGAATCGAGAAAAGGTTCCGATTCGCGGTAAAGGTCGCGCCGCCAATAAAGATTGCCGATGTTGTTTTCGATTTTTCCGGCGGAATAAATGTCTCTGTGCGCTAAAAAGACATCGCGCGCGCGCAATCCGCAGGCGACCGCTTCGTCGTAGCGCCCGAGCAAGGCGAGCGCGTAAAGTTTACTGATCTGCGTCGTCGCAGCGGTGTGGATCTTGCCCAAAGACTTGAATAAATTTTCCGATTTATCGAGAAAGTTCAAACAATCTTCGAGTCTGCCGTTGACCAGATTTTCGATCGCTGCCGTCCAATCACGATATGCTTCAATTTCTTTATCGGCAGTTAAAATCGTCATTTCGCGCAGCGTCCCGACAATCCCTGAAACCTTTTGCGGCTCGCTCGTCCAAATTTCGTAACAGATCTGCTGAAGCGATTTGGCAAGATCGGAATCGCAAAGGTTGATATATTTTGCGAGCAGACGCTTGCGTTCTGCTCCATCATTTTCTATTAATTTTTGTGCAAGTCTTTGGCGATTCATTAAGTTATGAGATAATTATTATCGGCTAAATAGATTTTTTCGACAAATCAACTTATGAATTTCAACCAAATGAAATGCGGAAAATTCCGAGGTTTGACCGAATGTGCAAAGTTGGCTGATGTGAAAACATTTTTAAATCTTGTGAACACAAAAAAACACTTGAAGACTCTCGCGATAGTATGTTAGATTAATATAGTGATTTGTCGAACAGCTCGCCCGACAAGCTGAAAATAATTCCACAAATAGTTATTCTGGAAGGCTTATCAATTTCTTGCCTCTAATTGACCAAATTCCGAGAGAGAAAAGTTTCAATGGTAGAAACGACCGTAATAATACACGAACAACAGTTTCAAAGAATAAAGAACGTGCTTGCACGTCTTTGCGTCGAATGCGCTGCCCGCGTGGTGTTTTTGGTTGACCGCGACGGTCAGCCGATTGCATTTCACGGCGACATCGGCGATATGGATACGACAAGTTTTTCATCTCTCGCCGCCGGCAATGTTGCCGCGACGACTTCGATGGCAAAACTGATCGGTGAAGATGTTTTTCCGGCAGTCGTCCACGAAGGCGAACGCGAAAGCATTTTTATCAGCGTCATCGGCAGAAGTCTGCTGGTCGTCGTGTTCGATGAACGCTCGACCCTCGGCTTGGTCAAACTGCGAACTAAGAAGGCGAGTCACGAGGTTTCTTCCATTTTTGATGATGTCATGCGTGACTCTCATAACGGACGACTTAACGAAAATTCATTTTTCGCCGAAATAACTGATGAGGACATTGACAGTCTTTTCAGCTAAATTCTATTATTAACTGGTAAAATTTATGACATTTATTAATTACGCTTCACGCGAAATTAACTGCAAAATCGTATATTACGGTCCCGGTCTCTGCGGGAAGACGACGAATCTGCAATATATCTACGATTCGACCGCGCCGCAAGCGAAAGGCAAACTGATCAGCTTGGCGACGGAAACCGACCGGACGCTGTTTTTCGATTTTATGCCGCTCGAACTCGGGACGGTGCGCGGTTTCAAAACACGTTTTCATCTTTACACGGTTCCCGGTCAGGTTTATTACGATGCTTCGCGCAAGCTGATCTTAAAAGGCGTTGACGGCGTCGTTTTTGTCGCTGATTCGCAGGAAGAGCGAATGGACGCAAATATCGAATCGCTTTACAACTTGGAAGAAAATCTGCAATCGCAAGGTTATAATCTGCTGGATCTGCCTTACGTTTTGCAGCTTAACAAACGCGATTTGCCGAATGTCATTCCGACCGACGAACTTTCAGCCGAACTGGCGCGCAAAGGCGAACCGGTCTTTGAAGCGACCGCTTCGCAGGGCGTCGGCGTTTTCGATACGCTCAAAGCTGTTGCGAAACAGGTTTTGACCGAACTTCGAAAAGGCTAAAAACTTATTTTTTCAAAAAAGAGCGAACGCCGTTAAGTTTCGAAACCTAACGGCGTTCGCTCTTTTTTACATGAAACTTAGTTTGTAACGCGGCATCCGTCTTTTGGATGTTTATTAATCTTCCTCTTCGGGCGGATCGCAGGTCACACAGTATTTCGTGACTTCGGTGATCGTGTCGCTGACGTCTTTTGCCATCTGTCCGCACGTCGGGCACAGCGCATTGCGATGAAAGCACTTCAGATTGTAGGCACTGACCCCGTTATATTCAATCACAAATTGAACCGCCGATTCTTTTTTGCAAAACGCGCATTTCACGATCGAACCTTCTTTAATTTCAGCCATAATTTCTCCCTGTGACAAGTTTAGTTAAGGATTTTAACACAATTTCCAAAATTAAAAGAGACACTGCGTTCGAGGTTACAACTTGAGCCGTTCGTATTGGGCA
>JBBQOA010000369.1:0-5134 GCA_038330465.1 Pyrinomonadales bacterium | reverse complement strand
TACGATCAGGATCCGCTGCGTCCCGGCTGGTCGCCGATCGTCCCGAATACGCGCTGGGCTGATCCCGATGACGCCCGCACGCCCGAGATCGAGCATTAAACACCGCGTCCGACCGCGATTTATCAATGTCGCTGTCAAAGGATTAAAATAGCATCGAGAGTCTAAAAAATTATGAAAATTGTGACGTTCAAACATAATGGTTCGAAAGACCGCTACCGCATCGGGGCGCTGGTTTCCGATCAGGAAGTTGTCGATCTGACCGCGCTCGTTTCAACGGAAGATTTATCGGCGAGCGATTTGCTTGATTGCTTTGATCTTGAAAATGATTTTCTGGCGAAAGCCCGCACCGCCGTTTCGGGTGGCGACTTGCCGCGCTTAAACAAAAGCGGACTCGAAATTTGCGCGCCCGTTCCGCGTCCGCCGAAGATCATCTGCATCGGGCTCAATTACCGCAATCACGCTCGTGAAAGCGGGATGGCAATTCCGAAATCGCCGATCATTTTCTCGAAATTTGCAACTTGCGTGATCGGTGCGGGGCAGCCGATTCTGTTGCCGGCGGGCAGCGTGCAGGTCGATTACGAAGCTGAACTGGCATTCGTCGTCGGACGCCGCGCCAAAAACGTCAAGCGCGAAGAGGCGCTGAATTACGTGTTCGGCTACACGAATTTCAACGATGTTTCGGCGCGTGATTTTCAATTCGCGGACGGTCAATGGCAGCGCGGAAAATCGTGCGACACGTTTGCGCCGATGGGCGAATTTATCGCGACGACCGACGAGATCGCCGACCCGCATAATTTGCGAATTCAGTTTCGGCTCAACGGCGAAACCCTGCAAAATTCGAGCACCAAAGAATTGATCTTCAAAATCCCCGAACTCATCGAATTTTTATCGGCTTCGATCACGCTCGAACCGGGCGACATCGTTGCGACCGGCACGCCGCCCGGCGTCGGTTTTGCGCGCAAACCGCCCGTTTTTATGAAGGACGGCGATCGCGGAGAAGTCGAGATCGAAGGCTTGGGCATTTTATCGAATCCGGTCGGGGTGAAATAATAATATGTTTGATCTTACCGAAAAAACAGCCCTAGTGACGGGCGCGGCGTCGGGCATCGGCGAAGCGATCGCGAAAACTCTGGCGCGTGCCGGCGCGTTTGTCTATGTTGCTGATCTCGACGAAGCAAACGGTAAACGGGTGGCAAGTGAGATCGGTGCGGAAATGGCGGAATTTTTAAGGCTCAATGTCGCCGAAAAAACTGACTGCGAACTTGCGGCGAAAACGGTTTTCGCGGAAAAAGGCAAACTCGATATTCTAGTCAATAATGCCGGAATCGGACACGTCGGGACGATCTTGCAAACTTCGGAAGAAGACCTTGACCGATTGCACGCCGTCAATGTGCGCGGAATGTTTTCGCTCACCAAAGCCTTTCTGCCGTCGATGATCGCGCGAAAATACGGCGTTATCATCAACACTTCGTCAATCGGCGGCGTCGTTGCCGTCAAAGACCGGCTTGCCTACTGCACGACGAAATTCGCCGTCGTCGGTTTGACGAAATGCCTCGCGCTCGATCACGCGCTCGACGGCATTCGGGCGAACGCGATCTGTCCCGGCAGGGTTGAAACGCCGTTCGTCAAAAAACGGATCGCCGAATATCCCGACCCGCAGAAAGCTTACGACGAAATGGCGGCAACGCAGGCGCTCGGCAGAATGGGCACGCCCGATGAAATCGCGGCAGCGGTGCTGTATCTAGCAAGCGACGAAGCCGCTTTTGTGACCGGCACGGCGTTTGAAATCGACGGCGGTTTTGCGGTCGGAAAATAGATTCAAAAGAAAGAAATAAATGTTTCTGAGAAAACTTGAGTTTGCCGCCGTTTTGACCACACGGGAATAATTTATGAATGGCGCGATCATTAAAAAAGTTCGGGCGCGGCAAATTTTCGATTCACGCGGACGACCGACCATTGAAGCGACGGTTAAACTCGCCGACGGAAGCCTCGGGCGCGCGGCGGTTCCGGCAGGCGCTTCAACCGGAAGCTTTGAAGCTTTTGAACGGCGTGACAATGTTGAAGATCTTTTCGAAGGTTTTGGCGTGCTCGGCGCCGTTGAAAATGTCAACACGGAAATCGCGTCGGAACTCTCTGAAAAAGACGCATTGAATCAACGAGAAATTGACGCGCTTCTCTGCGAACTCGACGGCACCGAACGACTTGAAAGACTCGGCGCAAACGCCGTTCTTGGTGTTTCGATGGCAGTTGCGCGGGCGGCGGCAAATTTTTTGAAAATGCCTCTGTATCGATGGATCGCGGAAGTTTCCGATACGCCCGAAATTTCGATGCCGCTCCCGATGGTCAATATTTTAAGCGGCGGCTTGCACGCCGGAAAGGGAATGGACGTGCAGGATTTTCTTTTCATTCCGGCGCGCTCACGCTCGATGCAGGAAGCCGTTCGCCAAATTGCCCGCGTTCGCGCGATTGCCGACAAACTGGCGGAAGAAAAAAAATTGTCGACCTTGCTGGCGGACGAAGGCGGTTTGAGTCCGGGATTTGAAACGACGCGCGAAGCACTCAAATTGATGGTCGAAATTTTTGAACGTGCCGGTCTCAAGCCGTCGAAAGACGCGCTGATCGCGATCGATGTCGCCGCCGCCACCTTGCAAACCGGCGCGCACGAATATTTTCTATCGCGCGCGAACCGAAAAGTTTCATCATTGGAAATGATCGGTTTGATGCAGAATTGGGCGGCGGAATTTCCGGTCGCTTCGATCGAAGACGCGCTCGGCGAAGAAGACTGGACGCACTGGAAAATCTTAAATGAAAAGCTCGGCAGACAGATCCAAATCGTCGGCGACGATCTGTTTGCGACGAATCCCAACCGTTTGCAAAAAGGAATAAACGAACGCGCCGCCACCGCAGTTTTAATAAAACTCAATCAAAATGGCACTTTAACGGGAACGCTTGACGTTATCAAAATGGCGCGGAAAAATGGTTTGGCGACGATCGTTTCGGCTCGTTCGGGCGAAACGGAAGACGATTTTATCGCCGATCTCGCCGTTGGAACAAATGCCGGACAAATCAAGATCGGTTCGTTTCGCGGTTCGGAACGCTTGAGCAAGTATAATCAATTGCTGAGGATCGAAGAAGAAACCGGCGCGCCGTTTGCAGGTACAAAATCACCGGCGGGAAGATTTTGAAAAATTGTTAATGAAGGATAATGATTCAAAAAATAAATTGGCTGAAAAAAAAGATCTGAATGATTTTTTATTTCGCAGCAATTTATTGAAACGGGGCGAAAAAGCCGTTTGGACCGCGCTTTCGGGCGGCGTTTCGAGCGATATCTGGCGCGTCGATCTGCCTGCCGAAACGATCTGCGTCAAACGCGCCCTGGCGAATTTGAAGGTCATAGCCGATTGGCAGGCGCCGATCGAGCGCAACAATTACGAATGGGAATGGTTCAAATTCGTTCACCAAAACTTTCCGTCGATCGTTCCGCGCCCGATCGCCCACGACGCGCAAATGCAGATGCTCGCGATGGAATTTCTCGCGGCGGCGGATTTTCCGATTTGGAAAGCGCAATTGATGGAAGGCATTGCCGATAAAGGATTTGCCGCGAAAGTCGGAAGCTATCTCGGAAAAATTCACGCCCGCAGCGCGTTCGATGCGGATATTGCCGAAACCTTTGCGACCGACGATCTTTTTTTCGCGCTCAGGATCGAGCCTTATTTGCTCGCGACCGCCGAAAAACATCCCGATCTTGCGCCGCAAATCAAGTTAATTGCCGAAAAGACCTTAGCGCTCAAAATCGCGCTCGTTCACGGCGACGTCAGCCCGAAAAATATTTTGGTCGGAAAGAACGGTCCCGTTTTTCTTGACGCCGAAACCGCCTGGTTCGGCGATCCGGCATTCGATCTCGCCTTTTGTCTCAATCATTTTTTGCTCAAAAGCGTTTTTCGTCCCGCGCAGAGCGAAAAATATCGCGCCTGTTTCAGATCGTTCACGAAAAATTATCTGACCGAAGTCGTTTGGGAAGCTTGCGCCGCGCTCGAATCCCGCGCGGCGCGGCTTTTGCCGATCCTGTTACTTGCCAGAATTGACGGCAAATCGCCGGTCGAATATATTGTTGACGAGAAGATCAAAGACCAAATTCGCCAAAGAGCCCGAAAATTCATTGTTCACCCGCCGCAGCAAATTTCGGAAATTTTTAAGCAATAACTTGAGTTGGCTTTGTATTCTCCGCCGCCGAAATTTGAGCTTTAGGAAAAACCGGAGTAGTTTGGTTACAGTATTACTCAAATGTTTTTGCAAAAAGCGGTTCTCAACGAGTAGTTTGACGAATTTGATCCGGCATCGATTCGCTCGGCTTATTTTTTTTATTTCCGATTATCCGAAATCTTTCACATTTATCGAACAGGAGAATTTGAATGACCACGCGCGAAGGAAATTCAATCGGGCGCAAGCCGCTAAATAAACGCAAAAAGGAAACGGGCGAGCTTTATGCCCGACGTCCGGAAGTCGAATTGCAGCTTGAAAGCGTTATAGAATTTGATCCAAAAGAGGTTTTTGCTCTTTTAGAGAACAAAAACAAATCCTCGGAACATTATTTGTTCGATGAAACGATCGTCTATCTGCTGCGGGAAGCCCGCCGCCGACAGGATGATCTGACGGTCGAAACTCTTTACCTTGAACTCAACCGCCGCATCTGGAAACTACTCAAAAAGTTTTATAAAAATTTCCAGAGCCCTGCAGATTTTGAAGATTTCGGGCAAAGGGTTGAAATGGCGCTCATCAAAAAGCTCTTTGACATCGAATCGGATTCTGCCGATTACGGACAGGTTAATTTCGGCGATTTTGTCGTCACTCTGGCAAAAGTGGTCTGGCGCGGGAATTTGACCAAACTCAAAAAGGAGCAGGAAATATTTCATGCCGAACGCCCGGGCGACGATGAAAATAAATCCGAGCGGCAGTTTAAAACAACAGAAATATCAGCCGAAAGTAAATTGATTTTGCGCGAAGGCATTTCCAAACTTCCGCCTCACATCAGAGATGTCGCCGTTTTGATTCTCGACGGTTGGCAAGTTGAAAGTAAGAATGAAAATGAACCGACGATCAGTAAGTATTACAATGTAAGCTCACGCACCATCAG
>JBBQOA010000368.1:0-5134 GCA_038330465.1 Pyrinomonadales bacterium | reverse complement strand
TCGCAGGTCAATATTATGCGGACGCGCGGCAAACGCGTGACGGCGGAATGCACCGTTCCGCGCGACGTTTTGATCGAACATATGCGCGTCGAACCGGAATCGCTGACATATCATTCGGGTGTCGCCAACGTCGGCGCGTTTATGTCGGGCGCAAACAACAACGGCGCGCATTCCGCGAACGGCATCACGGCGATGTTCATCGCGACCGGGCAGGACGTTGCAAATGTCTCGGAATCGTCGGCAGCCGTCATCTATTCCGAACTGACGCCGGAAAAGGATCTCTATATTTCAATCACGATTCCGTCCCTGATCGTCGCGACGCACGGCGGCGGCACCGGGCTCGCAACCCAAAACGAATGCCTCCAAGCCTTGGGTTGCGTCGGTCGCGGAACGGTCAATAAATTCGCCGAGATCGTCGCCGGCGTCGTCCTCGCGGGCGAAATCTCATTAGCTTCGGCGATCTCGTCGAGCGATTGGGTTTCAAGCCACGAAAAATACGGGCGCAACCGATAAATTACTTTTTGACGTTTAGTTTTCGTCTTGCTTTTTCTCCAATGTGATGTTCTTTATCATTGGAAAGAAATTGCAAGACTTTTTTTGTTGCTTTTGGATTCCAAACCAATCTTTCGCGCACCGAATCGTCGTCATCTTGAGCAAGTAGTAATTGAAGATGTTCCGGCAATTTTCGTTTTACAGCAACAGAACATCTAACACTTACATCGGAGTCACGAACTAATATTTCTAAAATCTCAATCGGCACAGTTTTATTATGTGCAACCCAACTGCGCATTTCCGGATATTTTCCGACTATTTCAAGCCAAACATTCAGCGGCAAGTCTTCATAAGTTGCGCGGTCATAATCTTCTTTATTCTTGCTCGTTCTTAACCGATAAAATTCTTCAGCCGTCGTAATCATCAACTATTTTTCTTCGTCGTCTTTTTTCTTGCCTGTCAAAAGTTCCTTCATCACTTCCGCGCCGGGGATTAGTTTTTCCCACATTTGCGGGGCTTGCGTCGCCATTTCGAGCATTGTGCGGAAACGGTTGTCGAATTCTTCTTTGGTTTTTAAATAGGCGTTAAAGCTCGCCGAAAGATGATTTTTGAAAAAATCCTGCATCGATTCTTCGCGCGAACGCAGCAGCTGAAAAAGAAATTCGGTCGGCAAAACAGTTTTGTTGTTTTTTTCTTCTTCGAGAATGACCTGAATCAAAACCGCTTTCGTGACGTCTTCTTTCGAGGTCGAATCGACGACTTTGATGTCCTGCCCGTCACGGACGAGTTTGGCGAGATCTTCGTAATTGACGTAAGCGCGCGTTTCCGTGTTGTAAAGACGGCGGTTGCCGTAGCGTTTGATGATGAGTTTATCCGAATCTTCTTCCGTTTTTTTCTTTTTCGCCATAGCGAGAGAATTTTAGCACAAATGGGCGACAAAATTCTATTTTATTTGTTTTTCCGCCCAAATCATTGGAGAAAAACACTGTTCGCAAATGCAAAGTAGAATCAGTATCGCGAGCGGTCGCGAGTCGGTTGCGCCACAGACTCGTTTCTGTAACACCGGAAATGACTTTATATTCTGTAAAATAGCATAATAAATGGCGGCATTTAGATTGAAAATGAATGTTTAAGCGCATTAAAATGCTCGCAACCGCTCGCCAAACTGATTTTATTATCTATATTGCGAAACTTTTATTTATTGTATTTGCTTGTTTTACATCTTATCTTGCAATTTTATTTCGCAAATGCGAAATTTTCACTTGACAAGCACTTTCAGATCGTTTACTATTCAAATTGTCAGTTGCCGAAAAGACGCGCTGAACAAAAATTTTATAACGGAATTAAAGAAGGAGAATAAGAAAATGACAAAGAAAGCGATGAGCACCGAAGCGATTGATACGGCGATGGAATTAACACAAAAAACGGCGAATGTGACCTTGAAAAGCACGGTTCAAGCCATTGAAGCAACCGAAGGATATGTTCAGGGAATGTATAAAGCCGGTTACGACGCGAATTATGACGCATTGAAAGTGGCGAAAGGCTACTGGGACGCGACCACGCAGATCCGTCAGGATTGGGTCAAACTTTTTGCTTCGACCGGTGAAGCGTTCATCAATTCGGCGGCGAAAATGGAACTGCCCCTGCAGAAAGAAGTGATGGACTTAGGCAAGAGCGTGTTCGCGAATGTTGAAAAGTCGGTCGAAAATCTGACCGCCCAAGCAAAAACCGCGACCAACGCTAAATAAAAGTTTTCCCTCCTCAAAGCAAGTCTGCGGTTGTCATCAATCGCAGACTTTTTTATATTTATTGCACCGAAATTTTAATTTTTAAGGAAATCCGACCATGGCAGAAACAAAAAAGACATCGAAAGCGGCTCCGAAAGCCGAACCAAAAACCGAAACAAGCGCGAAAGCCGAAGTTAAAACGGAAGAAGTAAAGCCGAAAGCGGCGGCGAAACCAAAGACGGCGACAAAACCGAAAGTCGCGCCGAAAGCGGCAGCGAAACCAAAAGCGGCGGTGAAACCGAAAACCGCGCCGAAAGCCGGAAAAACGGCTGAGACCAAAAGCGGCACCGCGCCGAAAGCGAAAACCGCGGCGGCAAGCGCCTTGCCGATGCCCAACGATTTCGCGAAAATGATCGTCGATCAATTGATCGAAGCGCAGCGAATGTGGTTAGAGATGACGACGCAGCAAACCGCGCTGATCTTTAAAACCGTTTCGGAAGTAATGGGAATGTCGGAAAACGCGCCGACCGAAGAGCTCGGCAAATGGGCGAAAAGCGGCGTTGAAAGTTTTATCGCGGCGCAAAAACACTGGTCGGAGATCGCGATGCAGCAGAGCGCACAATTGATGCAGACGGTTCAATCGGGCGCAAGCTTCGGCGGCGGAATGGACGCGCTCGGCGCGGCGCAGGGCGCCGCCGGCAAAGGGATCGAAATTCTGGTCGATATGCGCTCCGCCTGGCTCGATTTCGCGGCGCAGCAAAACGCGCAGATGGTCAAGGCGTTAAAGCAAAGCCTTAAACTTGACGATTCTTCGCCCGTCGCGGCGCTTGCCGATTTTGCGCAAACCACGATGACGAGCTACGTCGAAATTCAAAAACGCTGGCTCGATATGGCGACACAAATCCCGATTTTCGGCGGTTCGACAAAAGATAAAAAGTAATTTATCGACAGATCGGCACAGATGAACCGCGGGTGATTTTTAATTCTTATCTGAGGAGCATCTGTGTTAATCTGTGGACAATATAATTTATGGCAAAACAAGCTGCGACGAAACGAAAATATCCTTGGACGACAAAAATTGACGGAACGCAGATCAAACTGCGCCTGATGACCGCCGACGATAAAGACGCGGTTTTGGCATTTGCGCGCCGGCTTCCCGAAGACGATCTGCTTTTTCTCTCGTTCGACATCACGCAGGAATCTTTCGTCGAACACTGGATCAAACGCATCGAAGCCGGCACGTGGCACACGATTCTGGTCGAAGCCGACGGCAAGCTCGTCGGTCACGGCAGTCTGATCCGGACGGAACAGGTCTGGTCGCGGCACTTGGGCGAGATAATTCTGCTGCTCGCGCCCGAAGTTCGCGGCAAGGGTTTGGGAAATATTCTGGCGGGCGAGATTTTCGGGAAAGCCGAAGAATTAAAGCTGATGAAAGTCGTCGCGCGGATGGCGGCTGATCAAAAAGGCGCGATCCAGGTTTTTGAACGGCTCGGCTTTACCGCCGAAGCGCTGCTTGCCGATTACGTCATCGACCGCAACGACCGGACGCATGATTTGATTGCGATGTCGTATGACATTACCGGCTTTACGGAAGAATAAGCGCGAAACCGCAGGAGGCATCTTGCCTGCGACGGTGACGTAAATAACGTCAAATTAGTAAAATATTTTTAGATTGCCTTTCGCAATCTTGCAGGCAAGATGCCTGCGCTCCAATTATGAGCCAACCTGAACTAAATCGCCGTTTATCATCGCTTGATTCGGCATTTCTTTATCTTGAGAGAAAGGAATGTCCGATGCATATCGGTTCGACGAGCATTTTTGAAGGCAAGCTCATGCACCGCGATCTGGTCAAACATATCGATGCCCGTCTGCATCTGATCCCGCGCTATCTGCAAAAGATCGTTCCCGATCCTTTTAATATCGCGCATCCGACGTGGGAAACTTGCGAAGATTTCGACATCAAAAAACATATTTTCAAGGTCAAACAAAAAAAAGCTCTTAATCAAAAAGATCTCGTCAAAATAGCGGGCGAACTTCTGACGGAAGTAATGGACCGCCGCAAACCGCTCTGGGAACTGCACGTTGTCGAAAACGTCGAAGGCGGACGTTCGGCGATGATCGCCAAAGTTCATCATTGTATGGTTGACGGCATTTCGGGCGTCGATCTGATGAAGATTCTCTTTGACATCTCACCCGAAGCAACGCCGCCGCCGAAACCAAAAGTTACAAAAGAAGCCGCGCCGAAAAAAGATGTCGCGCAGATGTTTTTCGATTCCCTGTTCGGTGCGCTGCAGGAAACTTCGGCGCGTCTGATGGAAATGCAGGGCGGCTTGATGTATATGGTTTCGAATCTGACGAATCCGCAGAATCTCGAAGCCTTGCCGAACTTGAGCGAGGTTCTTCCGGCGATTTCGACGCCGCCGCCGATCCTGCCGTTTAACGGCGCGTGTTCGGGCGAGCGGCGGCTTGCGTGGAGCGAATTTTCGTTTGCTGAAGCGCGGATCATCCGCAACGTTCTCGGCGGCACGGTCAACGATGTCGTGCTGACGCTGCTCAGCGAAGCGGTCGCGCGTTACGTTAAATTTCACAACCAATCGACGGAGGACAAGATCGTCCGGTTTATGGTTCCGGTCAGTCTGCGGCAAAAAGAACAGCGCGGCGCGCTCGGCAATATCATTTCGATCCTGCCGGTCGAAATTCCGCTCGATATTGAAGATCTGCAGACGCGTTTTCAAAACGTTCACCAAAAAACGAATCTGATGAAAACGGCGCGATTAGCAGAAGGTTTGCTGACGCTCGGCGCGCTTTATACGATGATGCCAGCGCCGCTGCAATCAATGATCGGCGCGCTCGCCGAATTGCCGTTTCCGCCCTTTAATATGGTTGCGACGAATGTTCCGGGACCGCAGGTGCCG
>JBBQOA010000367.1:0-5137 GCA_038330465.1 Pyrinomonadales bacterium | reverse complement strand
CGCGGCGTTCGCGCATCAGTTTGGTTAAATTTCGGAGCAGAATAAAACCGAAAATGACGAACGCGAAAAAATTGAGCGACGAAAGCGCGTAGAGCAGTAAGGTATCGCCCGCCGTTTCGATCGTAAAGGTTTTCCAGAGGCTTGAAGATTGCAAAAGAATCAGAAACCCAAGCAAGATCAAAACAAACACGCCCAGAATCCACGGCGATTTGATTTTGTTCGGAATTGGCTTTTGCTCCTTCATTTTTGCAATTTTAGCACAAAATTATTTGGCTTTGTCGGTTGCCGCGATTTCGGCTAAACTCAAAGACATTTATGAATTTCAAATCAGTCTTTTTCAATGATCTCGGACGAATCAGAAGCGGCGTCCGATTTACCGTTTTTTTGATCTCATATTTTGTCACCGCATTTGTCATTTTGATCGGAACATTGGCGTTTCTTTCGACCTTGCCGATCGGTCTGTCACAGACGGGTTTGCTCGCTTTTATCTTACCGTTTGCGATTTTTTCTACGGTCGCGATATTTTTCGGATGGCTTTACGGCAGATTTTTTGAAGATTTGCCCTTTCGCGCGCTCGGCTGCTGGTTCACGAAATATTGGTTTAAGGATTTGATTTCGGGTTTGCTGATCGGGGCGTTTTCAATCGGTGTTGCCGCCTTGATCCCGTTTATTTTCGGCGGTTTGAGCTTTCATTTCAATCGATCTGAGGGAACGACGCCGATTATTTTGACGCTTTCGGTGACGCTTCTGATCTTTATCGTCGCGGCGGTCAGCGAAGAAACCCTGTTTCGCGGCTATTTGCTGCAAACAATGATGCGGGCAAAACTTTTCTGGGTTGGCGCAATTCTCACTTCGTTTTTATTCGCGACCGCGCATAACAATAATCCGGGCGCGACCTACTTTTCCTGGGCAAACACTTTTCTCGCGGGAATTTGGCTCGCGGTTGCTTATTGGAAAACGCGGAATTTGTGGTTTCCTTTTGGAATCCATCTGGCGTGGAATTGGATTCAAGGTTCGATCCTCGGCATCAGCGTCAGCGGTTTGGGCGAATTGGCGTCGGCGCCTTTGATGCAGGCAACCGATTCGGGACCTATCTGGCTGACAGGCGGAAATTACGGCATCGAAGGCGGAATTGCCTGCACGATCGCGCTTTTATTTTCGATCGCCTTGATCTATTTTATTCCCTTTCTAAAACCGACCGACGAAATGCTCGCCTTAACGAGCGAAGAAAAACCCAAAGAATTACCAAACGCCGCCTGATTTTGCCGGTTTGCGCGGCGGCTTAGCGGGAAATTTCTTTTATATCAAGTGGAGTATCTCGGCATTACCGCTCACGCAAAGCTCCGCTGACGCCTGTCTATAAAACTTTATTTTGAGAATTTTTTGTCCAACGCGTCGAGAATCTGCAAAAGATGGCGGCGGTTTTCGCCGAAATCGCTTTTGCCGACGCGTGAATTCGAATGAACATTGACGACGATGCCGCCGTTTGCCGCGTCCTTTTCGGCTTTGATCTCGAGATCGTCGGTAAAGACCACGACCGGAACTTCGACCTTGATAAACGCGGAGCTTTCGGTTGAGGTCGTTGATATATATTTCCAGCCCTGCCCGTAGGTCGAAAGATTCGGAATGATCTTCTCGGTTGCGGCGCTAAAGCTCGCCAGATCGGTTTGATAATGGCGCGGGCGCAATTTTTCTTCCGCTTGATCAGGCGCGGTATCGGCGATATTCGTCGGATAAAATGTGCGCGCAACCAACAGCAAACCCGCTAAAAGCACGACGAGAACGATCACGGCAACGATGATTTTCTTTTTCATAGCGGTAAAAATCTCCTAAATCGTCTGAATCTTAAAACTGATATCGACCGACCGAGCCGAGTGCGTGATCCGCCCGACCGAGATCAGATCGACGCCCGCTTCGGCAAAGGAACGGACACTGTCGAGATCCATTCCGCCGGAAGCTTCAATTAAAACATTCGGATTCAACTGGCGCGACATTTCGACGAGCTTGGCGGCTTCTTCGGGCGTTTGATTGTCGAGCATCACGATGTCCGCGCCCGCTTCGATCGCTTCGCGAAGCTGTGCCCAATTTGTAATTTCAACCTCGATCTTATGCAAATGCCCGACCTTTTTCTTAGCGAGCGTGACGGCTTCCGTGATGCCGCCCGCCAGCGCGATGTGATTGTCTTTGATCAAGACGCCGTCGTCCAGACCGAGCCGATGATTTTTGCCGCCGCCGACCGTCACCGCGTATTTTTCAAGCATTCTGAGTCCGGGCGTCGTCTTGCGCGTATCGACGATCTGCGCGCCGGTGCCTTCGATCGCCTTGACGTATCGGCGCGTCAGCGTTGCAATGCCCGACATCCGCTGAATCAGATTGAGTGCCGTTCGTTCACCGGCAAGCAGCACGTCGGCATAACCGCGCAGCGTCGCAAACGCCGTTCCCGCTTCGACCTCGTCGCCTTCATTGACCGATGCGTCAAGCTCCGGCGATTCTTCGTCGAGATGGATAAAAACGGCTTCCGCCACATCTAACCCGCAGACGACGATATTTTCCTTTGCCAGAAAACGTCCGACGCCGCGCACTTCGGGCGCAACGGTTGCCTGCGTCGTAATATCGCCGCGTCCGAGATCTTCGCTCAAAAATTCGGCGATGCTCGCCAGAATATAACTGTTCTCAAAAAGATTCATAAGAAGTTAAATTAGCATATTTTTTTTTGAAATGCAGTCAGCCTGTCGGCGTGCTTTCAAGCGATATTTCGATTTGTGTCATTTACGGCAATAAATAATCAATCTGTAAAGCGACCGGTCTGGCGCCGCTTTTTTTGATGACGGCAATCAGGATTGATAAGATCGGTGTATTTGACGGAAGCTGCCGGTTTGATAAAAACTGTTGCCTCGATTTCTTTAGTTCCCGGAATATAAATGCCGAAATTTTCCCGATTCTCGAATTCTTCTTTGAAAGTTTGCATCAGACCTTCAAGCGAATTCTGCGGTCGATCATTCAGCTTGATTTGACCGTCATTGCCTCAATAAGATTCATATTATTTTTCGCAAGTTTAACGAGTTATTCAATTAAACGACAAAGGCAAAAATCTTCCGCGAAAAACCATTGTTTGCGAATCAAGCCCGAAGATAACCGTTTCGGCGGATGATCTTTAAGATTTTTTCGGCGGCGGTGGCAGCTCAATTTCTTCCAATGGTACAAATTCGTCAAGCTGAATGCCGATCGGACTGCCGCCGCCGCCTCTGACGGCATCGATCGCTTTGACGACTTCGCCGTATTTGATCGAGCGCGGCGCTTTGATAAAGACGGTTTTTTCAACTTCGTTCGTGCCTTCTCTGAAAACGCCAGTTTCTTCTCTTTGTTTAAAAATCTCCTTGAGCCTTGTCGTCAGGCTTTCGAGCGAATCGTGTCCGTCCATGTTGAGCTTGATTTTGCCCTTATCATCTAAAAAGACGATCAGCAACAACGGATTCGGTCTCCCTAACTTCGAATCGATGTGTTTGGAATCGGCGGGAAGCATTACTTCGAGAACATTTCGCGGTTCGTCAATATTGTCGGTCGGACTGACGACGAAACCGATCTTTTCGACCTTTGCTTTTTGGGCGACATTCAGGACATCGAGAATATTTCCGTATTCGAGCGCGTCGTCGGCTTTGATATAGACGATCTTTTTTTCTAAAGACAGCGGCGTCAAGCAATCCGAAATTTCTTTGCCGAGCGCGTCTTTGGTCAGCTTTTTATCGCCGAACAAAATATCGGCGGCATTCGGCATTGTCACGAGACACGGCGAATCTTTCGCCATTTTAAAATCCGGATCGGAATTTTTAACATTGCGCGGGACATTGACCGTTCCGGCTTTTTTCGATTCTGCCGCATTTGAAGTCTCTTTGATCAAAGAATCAACTTTTGCACAGCCCGCCGCAAACGCTAGCTGCAGCAATAAAACAAAAATCGCATATTTTTTCATAATTTTTTTCCTTGCGCTTTATTCTACGGCACCTGTCAAGCGTTTTGATTTGCTATTTGATCGGCGCTTCGATCTTGAGGTCTTTCGGGTTTTATTCGTAGATAGCGATGGTCAGATAAAACTTTTTTGTGCCTGCCGCAGTTTCAGTTTCGCCTTCAATTTGGCTTTTCATTAAAAGTCCGGTTTTACTAATCCAATGTGTCGTTCTCCACGTTTCACGATTTAAATTTCCATTTAATGACTGGCTCAGTTTTCTTGTTTCAATATAAACACTCACAGATTGGTTATTTAAATTCTTTTTCCCGATAAATTTATAAGTTTCGGATTCAGTCGTTTTATTTATCTTGACCAAATTCCTAATATCTGAATCTGTTAATTCTTACCATTTAACATCATTTACCTTCTTTAAAATTTTTTTACCAATATTGATTGTTTCAATTTTTTCATTGTATGACGAAGATTTATATTCAAAAAAATGATGTTTTTTATCAGGTGCGACAAATTCATCAATTGTTTTGATACTTTCTACGGGGCTTTCGTTTCGGTCACGAAATGTTTCCCGATTCTCCGTTAGGCGATAGGTTTTTCCCACCAAATTTGCTTTAGCCTTTTTTATTATTGATTCAAAATCCTTTTTCTCAATCGATTTCTCTTGTCCAAAAGCCAAAGAGAAATTAAGAAAAGCAATAGATAAAGCGACGATTATCCGAAATTTCTTTTTCATCGGCTTGCTCCTTTTTGAGTAGATTTTAACAATCTTCCATTTTTCACTGCAAAGCCTCCAAATTCTGCCTTAAGGCAGTAACTTGCGTTTCGATCTCGGCGACGCGGTCGCGGATTCCTTGCACTTTTTCCGCCGGTGCGCGGTCAACGAAATTGGCGTTCGAGAGCTGTCCGTTTAATCTTGCCGCTTCGGTTTCGAGTTTATTTAATTGATTTTCGAGCCGCGCGATCTCTTTCTCAAAATCGATCAGACCTTCGAGCGGGACGGCGATCTCGGCAAGCGCGGTGACGGCTTTTGCCGAGGCTTTCGGGACGTTGAGCGTGTCGCGCAAAACCAAACTTTCGGCGCGGGCGAGCTTTAAGATCTGCGCTTCGTTGGCGGCGAAGATCGCGCGCGCTTCCGCACCGGCGGCAATATGGATCGTCGGTCGGTCGGCAGGTTTG
>JBBQOA010000366.1:0-5153 GCA_038330465.1 Pyrinomonadales bacterium | reverse complement strand
GTTTATCTTGCGCTCGGAAGATTTCTCGTTTTTCTCGGCACCGTTCGGCACGGCGGGCGATATTCCGGCGCCGGGCGATTACGACGGCGACGGTAAATTCGATACGGCGGTTTTCCGACCTTCAAATTCGACGTGGTTTATTAACCGCTCAAGTGCCGGAACGCAGATTGCCCAATTCGGCACGACCGGCGATAGACCTGTGCCGAACGCTTTTGTCCCTTGAAAATGATTGTTTTTGAAATTTCGTGCATGTGACGGTGCGCTGAGTCTGCCCGGCGCGCCGTCACCAATCAAGGCTATTTTCATTATTTTAGCCACACACTTTTCGTTTCAACAATTCGATTAAAAAGGTCTTCCGACTTCCGTTTTTCACGAACGATCGTTCCGTCAAATTCGCCGAATTCGCTTTTGACAATAAACCTTGAACAACTAAAACAAATTTCAATTTCAACTGTTTTACCTTGATAAGTTGCGCGGATGCCGTGATGAGGTTCGTAACACGCAGCAGGAGAATCTTCATTTGAAGCATCAAAATAAAAGTCTTCCAGAATTTCTTTTTTATCCTTATCATCGGAAATTCTTGCGATCCGATTCGGTTCAAAGGTCATTCCTTCACCATCGGATTCATTCTCCCGGCGAATTTCAGCTAAAATTTCAAATGTTTCGGCTTTTTCCAAGACTTCACGGACTTTCGGCGGCAGCGCGTCATTCAAATATTTTTGCTGTTTCGCGTTAAATTTAATATTCGGCGTGACCGGTTTTAAGAGAACTTCCGGCGCGACTGTTGGTGAAACGATACAGGTTTTATTTGAACCATCTTGAACATTTCCTTTTGAAACCGTTCCGACTTCTGCACAACCGGCTAACAGAAAGCCGATCAAAATTAAAATCATCAGACTTCGCATAAATTTCTATTATTCGAAATTCATCCGTTTCATCAAACTAATAAAGCGCGGCTCGGCGCGAAGATTATTCCATTTCGGCTCGACTTTTAGAAAAACCATTCGCACGTCTTTTTCAAATTTGAAGATGTCGAAGTCGGCGGCATATATATCATCAGCGTTTTCGCCAAACGCTACGGATTCAGTCAACCGACAGTCATCAGAACGGTTCAGGAAGACATTATCGATCTGGAATTCGTCGCCAACGAGCAATAATGCAGATCGTAGAAAGCAGTCGCTCTAACCAAATTAAAATTTCAAATGATTTGGCGGAGAACCGTAAAATTAATTATTGAAGGAGTAGATAAATTATGATTCCGAATGTTTTGAAGTCAACTTTAGGTATTGAACCTTGTGAAAGATTAAAGGAAGCGGCACTTGTGCCTTTTCGTTCGCTCCAAATGGGATTAGACAGCGACACGGTGGATTTGAGCGTAAGTAATCTCGAAGCTAATTTAAGATTTATCGAGAAACATTTTGCCAGTCTTCCTGAGAAACATCTTCCCGTCAAAAGATCGACTAACGAACCGCCGCGCTCGTGGGGTCCGTTCGAGTTTTCAACCATTCAATTCGAGCAGGATAATTTTAACGAAAAAACCTTTTTCGCCGTGCGCCGGTTTCAGGCGCAAGCCGGACTAAAGGTTGACGGAAAAGCAGGAATCAAAACACTTCGCCGTCTGGATGAAATCATTAAGTTTATGGATGGCAATTTTATTGCCTAAATTGTAAAATTGTCCTTGTCAAAGAAATAGAGTAAGGAATAATTATGAAAAACCGAAAAGTGAACTGTTTGATCGTTTTTTTTTTAGCGGTGTTTTTTTTGCCCCCATCAGCCGTAAAAGCCGCGCCGGGCGATCTTGATTTGACGTTTGACGCGGGAGCAATTGTTAATTCAAATTCCGGTATTTCGCAAGTTAATGCCGTCGTCGTTCAACCGGACGGGGGAATTTTGATCGGCGGTTATTTTACGAGCGTTAACGGGACAAACCGCGACATTATCACACGGCTCAATTCTGACGGTTCGCTCGATTTGTCATTCAATACGCCGGTGCAATCGAACGCTAATTTCGGCTCTGTTATAGCAATTGCGCTGCAGCCGGATGGAAAAATTTTGGTTGGCGGACATTTTTTGATCGGAACGGATGTCAAAAACGTCGTGCGGCTCAACGCCAACGGTTCGCTTGACGGCACTTTTAGTCCGAATGAAACGGGCGGTTCTTTTGTGGACACAATCGTCCTACAGCCCGACGGGAAAGTTATCATCGGCGGTCAGATCGGAAATTACGACAATGTTTCGGGACGCGGAATCGTCCGCCTCAATTCAAACGGCACGCTCGACACGCCGCTCGGACTCAATGCCAATTTGCAAAATACTGTATTTTCGATTGCTTTACAGACAGACGGGAAAATTATCGTCGGCGGAAATTATTTCGTCATCGGTTCGACACCGCAGCAAAACAATATCGCGCGTTTGAATGCGAACGGTACACTGGACAGCACGTTTGCCATCGGCAGCGGCGCAGATAATCAAGTTCAGGGCGTTGCCGTGCAGCCGGACGGAAAAATTCTGGTCGGTGGTTCTTTTGCCAATTTCAACGGCACGACGCAAAATCAAATCGTCAGACTTAATGTTGACGGCTCGTTCGATCCATCTTTCACGGCAAGCATTACGGGCAGTTCAGGTGTTTGGACGATAAAATTACAGCCGGACGGGAAAATCCTGCTCGGCGGTGCTGTCGGATTTGTCAATGGCATTAATCGGCGCGGGATCGCCCGTCTGAATGCGAACGGTTCGCTCGATTCTTTTTATCCGATGGGCGGTGCGGGCGGCGCAAATAACCTAGTCCGCGCCGTTGATTTGCAGGCGGACGGCAAAGTTTTGATCGGCGGCGATTTTACACTCGTTGGCAGCGTTTCGCGTTCACGGATTGCCCGTCTGCAAGGCGATACATTTTTGGGAATCAACAACGTCAATCTAAACGAAGGCAACAGCGGCACGACCGCGTTTGACTTTACCGTCAGTCTTTCGTCCGCCTCAACGCAAGCCGTCACGGTCAATTACGCGACCGCCGACGGAACGGCAACCGCGCCTTCCGATTATCAGGCGACTTCCGGCACGCTTTCATTTGCGCCCGGCGAAATTTCAAAACCCATTACGGTCTTGGTCAACGGCGACACAATGGTCGAACCGAACGAAACTTTCACGGTCAATTTATCGGGCGCGACGAATGCAACGATCACAAGCGGAATCGGCACGGGAACGATTATCAACGACGATTTTTGCGCTTATTCAACTTCACCGACGAATTTAACAATCGGCGCGGCGGGCGGCGCGGGCAATACGATCGCCGTCACTGCGCAGATTGGATGTGCTTACACCGCCGTCAGTAATAATGCGTTTATCACCATCACTTCCGGCGCGAGCGGAAACGGCAACGGCACGGTCATTTTCACGGTCGCCGCCAATTCCGGCGCGGCGCGTATTGGAACGATCGCGGTCGCCGGACTGATCTTCACCGTCAATCAGGCGGCATCGACGACTTTCAGAAAAACACCGTTCGATTTCGACGGCGACGGCAAAGCCGATATTTCAATTTTTCGCCCGTCAAACGGCACTTGGTATTTATTACAATCAGCAAACGGAATCAGCTATCCGCAATGGGGAATTTCGACCGACAAAATCGTTCCTGCCGATTTCGACGGCGACGGCAAAACCGATGTGGCAATCTATCGTCCGAGTAATGGAACTTGGTATATTTTGAATTCAACAGGCGGTATTACCTATACACAATGGGGAATTTCAACCGACATTCCGGTTCCCGGCGACTACGACGGCGACGGCAAAGCCGATGTTGCGATTTATCGCCCGTCAAATGGCACTTGGTATATTTTGAAATCAACGGGCGGCGTTCAATACACACAATTCGGCTTATCGACCGACAAAATCGTTCCGGCAGATTACGATGGCGACGGCAAAACCGACATCGCCGTCTATCGCCCATCAACCGGAACCTGGTATTTCCTGAATTCGGCAACCGGTTTCGGCGCGACGCAATTCGGTTTATCAACCGACAAAATTGTTCCGGCGGATTTCGATGGTGACGGCAAAACCGACATCGCCGTCTATCGTCCGTCAACCGGGGTCTGGTATTTCCTGAATTCGACAACCGGTTTCAGTGCATTTCAATGGGGAATTTCAACGGATATTCCGGCTCCGGCGGATTTCGACGGCGACGGCAAAGCGGATATTGGAGTTTTTCGCCCGTCAAATGGCACTTGGTATATTTTGAAATCAACGGGCGGCGTTCAATACACACAATTCGGCTTATCATCCGATAAACCGGTTCCCGACGCTTTCGGGCAATAGCGATGATTGAAATCACTAATTTTTCGCAATGCGTTGTGTATTTAAGGCAGATGGTTCTGACTGTTCCATACATTAAGCCTTAGTCTGCTCTAAATTCAGATTTTTTTTGAACCTCACATTGCGGAAATTATCCGGCTGATCTATTCAAAATTCATCCGTTTCATCAAACTAATAAAGCGCGGCTCGGCGCGAAGATTATTCCATTTCGGCTCGACTTTCAGAAATGCCATTTTCGGGTCGCGCTGTTCGTAGCCTTTTTCCAGCCATTGAAGCGCATTTTCGGTTTCGCCGAGTCCGTTATAGATAAGCGCGATGTGGGAAGGCGGAATGAAACGCTGAGTTGATAGTTTCAGTAATTTATCGAGCAGGTTTCGCGCTTCATCAGGTTTGCCGGATTTCGCTAGAGCATAACTTTCCCAAGCGATTGATACAGTTTGAGCCGGTGAAAGTTCTGCCGCCTTGCGTGCTTCGGCGATTGCTTCATCATACATTCCTTTTTCGATATAGACACTTGAAGCAAATAAATGCGGCATCCAGAAATTCGGCGATAGTTCTAGGGTTTTCTGTAATCTGTCTAATGCCTCGTCGGTTCGTCCGGCGTGATTCAGAAATTGCCCTTCGAGGGCGCCGGTAAACGGGAAAAGCGGATCGAGTTCTCTGGCAAGTTTGATTTCGTTAAGGGCTTCCGCGTGTTGCCCCATATTTGAAAGTAAATGCGCGTAAAACAAATGAGCATTCGCGCTGTTCGGATTGAGTTCCAAAGCGCGTTTATAATTGTTTTCGGCGGCATTCCAATCCCATAACCAGAAGTTAGTTGAGCCGAGTGCGGTATAGCCTTCGGAAAG
>JBBQOA010000365.1:0-5155 GCA_038330465.1 Pyrinomonadales bacterium | reverse complement strand
CGCGGATCACTTCGCTCAGACGTTTATTTTCAAGTGCGCCGTTCTGACGCTTAAAAGCGTCGTAAGCCGCCTGGTTGGAAGCAAAAATGCGCGTATCTTCGCCAATGACGATGACGCTTTCGCGCATTGTTTTGAGTAATTTATTCAAGATTGTGCGGGTTTGATTAGTGTCTGTTTGCTTGTTTGAAAACCAATTTTTAAGAAAACTCATTTTTGACCGATAAACCGATAACCGACGCCGACGACTGTTTCGATGCAATTTCCGCAACCGCCCAATTTCTGCCGCAGACGGCGAATATGCACATCGAGCGTGCGCGTGTCGCCGAAATAGCTGTAACCCCAGACATTATCAAGTAATTGCTGGCGCGTAGCGACGCGTCCCGCGCTTTTGACGAGATGGACGAGCAGAGCAAATTCCTTACGTGTCAGTTTAACATTTTCGTCGCCGCAATTAACGCGCATATCGGCAAAATCGATCGCGATGCGGTCGTCTTTGTAAACTTCGATCGTCGTTTCGACGGTCCGGCGCAAAACGGCGCGGACGCGGGCGACAACTTCTTTGACCGAAAACGGTTTGATGATGTAATCGTCGGCGCCGATGTCGAGACCGGCGATCTTGTCGGTTTCGGCGGCTTTTGCCGTAAGCATAATGATCGGCGTTTTTTCGGTCAGCGGTTCGCGCCGCAGACGCCGGCAAAGCTCCATGCCGCTCATTCCGGGCAGCATCAGATCGAGGACGATCAGCGACGGCGGACTTTTTTCGTTGAGTGCGAGGCGCAAGCCTTTTTCGCCGGATTCGGCAACGATCGGCGCAAAACCTTCGCGGCGAAAATTGTATTGCAAACTTTCGGCAATGTCCGAATCGTCTTCGATAATTAAAATTTGGTGCATAAGTTTGATTTTGGATTTTAGATCCCGGATTTTGGATTTGCTCACGCGTTGAAAAAGTTAAGAGTTGTCCAGCGCGTGAGCAAATAACGGATCGATTGAAATACCGAATCAATCCAAAATCCAAAATCTAAAATCCAAAATTCCTTTTACTGATGTTTGATAAAAACAGCTTCCCTCATATAAACGGTCATTTCGCAAATATCTTTGACATAATCGCCGATTCTTTCCAAGTTTTTGGCAACAAACAAAAGCCGCGCGAGCCGCGTTGATTTGCTCGCGTCCTGCGACATCGTTTCCATCAATTCACTGACCAGACCGTCGTAAATTTTGTCAACTTCGGCGTCTTTCGCGATCAATCCGCGGGCTTTGTCCGAATCGTTCGACGTAAAAGCATCGAGCGCCGTTTGCAGCATTTCCAGCGCGCGTTCCGCCATTTCGCCGAGCTCACTGTAAGTTTTCAGCTCCGGTTCGTCATTGAGTTCGAGCGCCGCCCGCGCAATGCTCGAAGCATGATCGGCGATCCGTTCGAGAATCGGCGTGATCTTGGTAATTGAAATAACGAGCCGCAGTTCCCGCGCGACCGGTCGCCTTAAAGTCAAAACCTCAACACTCAAGCGGTCGATTTCAAGTTCCATCTGATCGATCACACTGTCGCGTTCGAGCACCTGATTGGCAACATCGCTGTCGCGTTGGAGAAGTGCATGAATCGCCCTTTGAATTGACAGTTCGACCTCGCCGCCCATCAATAGCAGACGATCGCGCAAAATATCGAGTTCGCGTTCCAAGAGTTTTCTTTGCTCCATTATTTAACGACTGTAGAACAAAATTTCAAATAACGAAAGTGCATTTCGATTTGAAATGAAATGGCAGAATATTACACTGCTTTTAAGGCGGTGTAAACAAAAGGTTAAAAAGATGTTAATTAAACGGTGAGCCGAGCTTTGGTAAGTTTTGTAAATTAAGACGTTTCCGACTTTTTCATCTCTTCTTTGGGGCGAATCAGAAATTCCAGTTCGTTTAAAACTGTCTCAAGCGAGTGCCAATTTTCGATGTTCAAATTGATTTTAGCCAACCCGGCGGTCGGCATCGAAACCGTTTCGCCGGTCAGCTGCCGGACCAGATTTTCGAAACCCGGATTATGTCCGACAATTAAAACCGACGCGTATTTTTCATCGAATTCGCGAATCAAATTAAACAAAGTCAGCGGACTGGCTTCATAAATTCGCTCTTCAAAAGTGATCGGTCTGGAAATTTCGGCAAGTTCTTTGACCAAAACGGCGGTTTGTTTGGCACGTTTGGCAGGCGAACTGATAATAATTTGCGGATTGAAATTCCGTTCGTAAATTAGCCCGCCGATAAATCTTGCGGCATCGAGACCGTGCGAATTTAAAGGACGTTCGAAATCTGACCAATCCGGATTTTCCCAGCTGGATTTAGCGTGGCGCAGCACAAAAAGTGTTTTCATTGACCCTTATTTACCGCAAAGGCGGCAAAGATGAAATCCTTTATAGTTAAAATTGATATTGCTTTATGGTAAAAATTGGTAATGCTTTTTGGTAATGCTTGCGGAAGATTTTCATATCTTAATTTGATTCATAAGAAAAAGCTAATACAAATAGCGAAACCCTTAAAAAATATTTATACCTCTTTTTCATTATCAATAGTTTCGCTCTGTTCCAGAAGCACGATCGGCGCCGGTTTGGCAATCGCATCTAACGTCGAAAAAATAAGTTTGCGGACGCTTTTTTTTCCGCCGGCTTTGAGCAAAATATCGGAGAGCGAAATGATCCCGAGCAATTCTTTATCCTGATTTGTCACGCAGAGGCGTTTCACCTTATATTTCCGCATTCTTCGCAGAACGTCTTTTACATCATCTTCCGGCGCGCAGACCAGCGGCGGGCGAAAATTCATTTCACTTGCCTTTATTTGCGATGTTTGCTGGTTGCGCGTCGCGGCAGCGATCGCAATATCGCGGTCGGTGATGACGCCGACAACGTGCTTTTCCGCATCGACAACCGGCACGATACCGCAATCTTTCTGCCACATAATTTGTGCCGCGTTTGTCAGATTATCTTCCGGACGGCAAAACCCGACCTCAATCGTCATTACTTCAAAAACTTTCATAAACCCTTATTAGAGATTCCCTGTAAATATGTTCTATTATCGTCTTAAAAGATGAAAACACAAACCATCGCCGCCATTGATATCGGCTCAAATTCGCTCAAACTCGCCATCATCCAAGCCGCCGCGAGCGATTCGTTCACGATCATTTCGCAGGAACGTGAACGCGTCCGGCTCGGACACGAAACTTTGAAAACGCATCGCCTTTCGCCGGAAGCGATCAATCTTTCGGCGGAGGCGATCGCCAAATTCCGTTCGATCGCCGAAAGCCGCAACGCCGATTCGATCATTGCCGTCGCGACTGCTTCGGTGCGCGAAGCACAAAACGCCGCCGAATTTGTCAGCGAAATAAAGGGACGTACGGGCGTCAGCGTCGAAATTCTCTCGTCGCTCGAAGAAGCGCGGCTGATCGGGATTGCCGCCGCGCAAAATTCAAATTTCAATCAAGGTTCGCTTTTGAACATCGACATCGGCGGCGGCTCGACCGAACTTTCGCTGATGAAAGACGGTGAACCGCATAAACTTTTTTCGATGAAGCTCGGCGCCGTCGGTCTGACCGAAAAATTTATCGCGTCGAATCCGCCGAAAAAACGCGAGCTCGAAAATTTACGCGTCGAAATTGCTTCGGCGCTCGAACGTCCGCTCAGAAAGATAAAAGGCGAAACGTGGCAGATTTCGACCGGAACTTCGGGGACGATCCTTAATCTCGCCGGACTTCTGAATTTTCAAAATAGTCAAAATCTGCCGTCAAAACCTTTGATCTCGATCAAAAAACTGGCATCTTTAAACGAAATGCTCGCGCGAATTCCGCTCGAAGAACGCGTCAAACTTCCCGTTATCAGCGCCCAGCGCGCCGAGGTCATCGTCGCCGGCGGACAGATCTTGGAAAATGTTATGCGGGCGTTGAAGATCGAAACCCTTGCGCCGTCCAGTTATGCGCTGCGCGAAGGCGTCATCATTGATTATTTGCGCGAAATCGAAGCCGAATCGCTGCCGCCCGTGCCGGACGTTTTGGATCAGCGGCTGCGCGGCGTTTTCGCGATCGGCAGACGCTACGGCTATGAAGAACGCCACGCGCTTCAGGTTGCCGATCTGGCGGAGAAGATTTTCGACCAGATCGCGCCGCTTTATAATCTCAAACGGCATTGGCGGACACTTCTTTCCGCCGCCGCGCTGCTCCACGATGTCGGCTATCACATTTCGCACGAATCGCATCATAAACATTCGCTTTATCTCATCAAACACTCGGAAATCACGGGCTTTTCGGAACCGGAAAAACTTTTCATCGCTAATATTGCGCGTTATCATCGCGGTTCGCTGCCGAAGGAATCGCACACGGATTTTATGAAATTGCTTGAAAAAGACCGTAAATCCGTCGCCCAGCTCGGCGCGATTCTGCGGCTTGCCGACGCGCTCGATCACGGCTACGAAAACCGCATCAAAAATATCAAATTCAGACGCGCCGGACAAAATTTATCAATGAAACTTATCTCAAACGAAGATTGCAAAGCCGAGCTGCAAGCCGTCTTGCAGAAAAAGGATTTGTTTGAAGCGGCATTCGACTGCAAGTTAAGAGCATCTGCCGAAAGTTAGTCTAATCTTGACCTTCAAGGTAAATTAGACTAACTTTCCAACATTGCCCCGTTTTAATTAAGTAAACCAAAGAGTGAGGAATTTATTATGTCTATGTTGAATGACTTTAAAGCATTTATCGCAAAAGGAAACATTCTCGATCTGGCGATTGCCGTCATTATGGGGGCAGCGTTCGGTTCGGTCGTCAAATCGTTGACTGACGGAATAATTATGCCGGTGGTCGGCGCTTTGACGGGCGGAATTGATTTTAAAGATAAGGTTTGGAATCTCGGCGAGATGCAGGTTTCAACGCCTGAACAGATTGCGGCGGCAATTGAAAAGAAACAGCCGCTGATTTATTATGGCTCATTTATCAATGAAATCATCACTTTTTTGATCGTCGCGATCGTCATGTTTTTCTTAGCGCGTTACGCCATAAAATTATTCAAAGGTCTCGAAGCCGAAGCCGCTGCTACGCCGCCGACCGGCGAAGAAGTTTTGCTGGCGGAAATTCGTGATCTGTTAGCGAAAAAATAATTTCAAAACTTCCAAACCTTATTTGGCGTGAGAC
>JBBQOA010000364.1:0-5175 GCA_038330465.1 Pyrinomonadales bacterium | reverse complement strand
GCAGGCAAGCAAAACGTGCGATGAATTTTTGACGGGTGCGAGAATCCGGCGGCTCTCGCGCCGAAGCCGGTCGGACGAAACGTCGCCGCTTTCGATCAACGCCGATAAAGGCTGCGCGATGCGCTGCGCGGTTTTGATTCCATTGGCGGCGAACATTCGGCGGTAAATTCCCGAAACGATCGTCCGTCTTCCGCCAATGACGGCAAGTTTTTTTGGTTTTAATCGGGCGGTCATCGCGACCGCGCTTTCGATCACGCCTTCAATTTTTATGTCTTCGTGATGCAGAAAAGGAATCGCCGTGCTTGCCGCGTTGCAACCGATGACGAGCTGCGTGACGCCTTTCGATTTCAGGAAATCGATGACTGCGTTCAATCTTCCGACAAGTTCGGCGCGCGACATTTTTCCATAAGGGACGGCGCCCGTATCGGAAAAATAAACGACCGCGACATCGCCGAGCCGTTCCTTGATGAGCTTGTAAATGCCAACGCCGCCGATGCCCCAATCCAAAATGCCGAGTGTTTGCTTCATTTCTTAAAATAGATCGCCGCAATTTTTTTACGGATACGATAATTTTACTTCGACGCCTTTTTCGACCGCGCCCGAATCGAATGCAACAAGCCGCGCGTTCCAGCCGAGGTTGAGAATTTCGACCTTTTGACCGGGAAAACGGCTTTCGAGATACCATTTCATTTCATGTTCGGAACGGATCGGATTGTATTCGAGCATCTTTTTCCAGTCGGGATGGCTGACGAGTTTTGCCAGATTCGCGTTAAATTCCTTGTTCGCTTTCTGCCCGAACATCGTCCGGAGCTTGTCCGACAAAAGTTTCGGATATTCTCCGGTGCTGACGGGAACTGTGACCATATCGAGGATCAAAAACTTGCCGCCCGGACGAGTCACCCGTTTAACCTCCGACAAAAGCGGGTCCCAATCGAGATAACGAAACGACATCATCGAAATAACAACATCAAATTGCGCGTCGGCAAACGGCAAAACCGGTCCATTGATGACTGCGAAATCGAGTTTTTCAAGCGCGGCATTTCGTTTTTTCGCCTGCGCGATCATCCCGGCTGATTCATCGACGCCCGAACCGTTTTTAATGCGATCGCTCAGCGCGTTAAGCAGTGCGCCATTGCCGCAGCCGATGTCGAGAACGCTGATCTCGCGGCTTTCCGGCAGATGTTCGTTGATCCATTTCCATTCGTCTTTGCGCACGCGAATATCCTGAAACGCGGCGTCGTAAAGCTCGGCAACGTGATTGTAGGAAGTGTCGCCCGACGGCGGTTCGGGCGTGAAACTCTTCATTTCTTCGGCGGGCATCATTCCCGCAAATTTCAGCGCGGACGCGCCCAAACCGTGCGATTTTCTGCCTTTACAGCCGATCGTGTAAAGATCACCGTCTGCCGAATCGCCGACGTATTTATATTTTTCCTTGCTTTTTGAAAATGTCGTGTACCAGAAAAATCCGGACGCCTGCACGTTAAAGGTGCGCGCAAAAAACGGCGCGAACCAACGCGCCGAACGACAGCAATGAAAAAAAGCCGCCGCGTCTTTCGCAAACGGAATTTCCATCTGTTCCCATTCGTAAGGGCTGAATTGTTCGGGAAATTTTACGCTGCCGAACATCGGTCCGTACATTCCCGAATGCCCGACAAAATGAAATTCTTCGATTTGTTTTCCCGCCAATTTCAGGTCGTCGAAAATATGCAAGACCTCGCGTTTGCTCTCGACCGCTTGCGTGATGATTTCGCCGGCAAACCCGTTTTCCTTTTTTTCCCGCGCGAGCGTTCGCGCGACGATCGGAAATTGATGACCGCCTTTGCGGTAAAGCGTCGTAAAGACGATAACAATGACTTTGTTTTCGGACATATTTAAAGATTTATCGGTTGTTTTTATCGGTCAGATGAATTGTAATTCAAGAGAAATTTTACGGCAATTCGCGGCGTTGAATTTCAGGGTTTTTACGAAACATCTTTCCAAAATAAAGAGTTGCGAAATTCAACCAGAATTTTAACGCCAAGTCGCCAAGTCGCCAAGTTTTTTTATCAGAAATCCTTTGGCTGAATGTCCAAACAACACTGCAAATTTCAAGCGAGTGTGGCTAAACTTTGCGCCTTTTCGCCAAATTTATCTTTGCTGTCTTGGCACCTTGGCGGTTTTGGCGTTAAAAAAACTATTTTGGAAAAATATCTACTTTCTAAAGTTAAAAATGATGATCGGCGGCAAAAATATCATCCCGAGCGCGCCGACAATGATGCACCACCACGCCAATTTTATCCCGCCGATTTCACCCTTTGATCGATTGCTGATTTTTCTCGCTTTCAGACCTGAAATAAAAGCGATCAAAGAACCGATTCCGCCCAACCAAACGATCGAAAATACAAATCCGCGGGATAAAAGTTTGCTGACCTTAATTTGTAATTCAAGATTTTTCGGAATTTCTGTATTCATCGAGCGGAGTCAAAAAAAATGATCGGAATAATTTTAAACGGCGTTTGATGTTTTTATTTTTGCCGGGCTTTTTCAAAACAATTGGGACAAATGCCGTGCGAACTTTCAGTCCGAAAGTTTTCTTTGAAAAAAGTTTCGATCGGAACCCATTCGTCCTTGTTTTCGATCTTTTTACACCACGCGCAAATCCTCAGAAAACCTTCGAGATAATAAAGCCGCGAAAGCCATCGTCTGGTAAAAAATATGACCGGAACGGCGACTAGCGCGATGAGAACACTTTCGATCAGGCATTCGCGCCAGTTAAAAAAAATTGTTCCCTGAGCCGGATCGACAGGCGAATCAAAAAATTCGATAAGCCATAAAAAAAAGATGTTTATTGAAAAGCCGATGCCTTCAAACCACAATATCCGCGAAATATACGTTTTTGTATTCATCGTCAAACCATCCCAAATATATTCAGCCAAGTTGGTTGCAAATCGGGGATAGCAACTTTTGAATAGACATAAATTAAATTGGAAAAGATGCCCGGTTTCCAATTTAATCGCGATTAAATTTTTGAACGGCTCGTTCGCAGCTTTTTACCACGAACCATTATCGGAAGCTTTTCGCTTGAAAACGACAAAACGATTTCCTTTGTTCGCCAGCCAAATGCGTTCGTCGCTCGTGTCGTCGCCGGCATAAAACAGCAGATCGGTTTTCCGGTCTTTGTTGATGTCGCCGGCGGATTTGAGCGCGTAAACCCAATAACTGCCGCCTTGTTCGGCAGTGCCGTATTTGTATTTGAAAAAAGATCTGATTTGCCGACCCGTGCTTGTGATCAGGTCAAAAGTGATCCAGTTTTGAATATCGCGGTTTTTGATGCGCTTTCCTTTGATTCGCGGTTTTGTCATGACCCGATAAACGCGCGGCTTGATTGTATCAGGTTTTCCGTCGCCGTCAACGTCAATTTTTATCGGCTTAAAATTATCGAAGCCGCGCCGGTCGGCGTCCGTGATGTCTTGCGATTTGGCAATTGGCACCGCCAGCAAAATGGCGAAAAATGCTAAAGTGATTAGTTTCATAAATCCAAAATCAAGATGTGTGATCGAGAATGATCTTCCAGCCGTCTTTAAATTTGCGGAAATTTAAGGTGAACATTCCGGTCGGTTTATCGGCTTCGCGGGCGAGCGTAAAACGTCCGAGAACAACCGCCGAATCTTTGCTCGTGACGGTTATTTCAAGATCCGTGAAGCTTAAAACGCCCATTTTAGCGCGGGAATTATAAGATTTTTTATAACGTTCGAGCGTCGGCTGCCAGCCTTTAGTGACGTTATTGCCTGAAACAAAGGTCATCTGCGGTGAATTCCAGTAGCCTTTCATAAAACCTTCGATGTCGCCGGTGTTCCACGCCGCAACTTGCGCGTCCATGACTTTGCGAACGTCGATCTTGATCTTTTCGTCCTTTGATTGCGCGAAAGTAATACTCATTGCGCCAAAAATTAAAAGCATTGCAAACAAAATCATTTTCATAATGCAGATACAATAACATATAATCTTTGCAAAAAAACAGAGAAAAAAGGTGCAAAGAATATGCGAAAAGTCGTGCTTGGTTTGGGAATCAGTCTCGACGGCTGGATCGCTCGCAAAAACGGTGCGGTCGATTGGCTTTCGATGGATTGGGATTACCATTGGACAAAGTTTTTCAAAATCATCGACGTCGTGCTGATGGGACGCAAAACTTTGGAACACGCTTTAAGTATGTTTCCGTCGAAAGGCAAAGCCAAAAATCCTTATCAGGGAATGCAAACATAAAAAAGAAGATAACGGAATGCTCGAACTGCTTTACGAAGTAAAAAGGTGAAAAGGTGAAAAAGTTTGTAAACCAATAGTGGCAATCACTTTTCACCTTTTCACTTTTTACTTTTTACCGCACAACTTTTACCTTTGAAAGTATGAGTATTGCAACAAAAACAGGCGATAAAGGAAAAACGGCGCTAATCGGCGGCGAACGTGTTTCAAAGGCGGATTTTCGCGTTGAAACATACGGAACGATCGATGAATTAGGCGCGGCGATGGGCTTTGCGCGTTCGATCTGCGGCAACGAAGAGATCAACGAACTGACAAAAAAAATTCAGCGCGAATTGTTTCTGGTCGCGGGTTCGGTCGCGAATCCGCAATTTGAAGATGCGCCGAAACCATATGTGACGCCGGAAATGATCGAGCATCTGACGGCGGAAGTTGACCGCATCGAAAAAATGGAAGGAATTCTCTCGGATTGGAGTTTGCCGGGCGATGTTTCGTCCGCCGCCGCCTACGACATTGCGAGGACAGTTTGCCGCCGCGCCGAACGCTGCGTTGTGAGAATGGATGAATCGGGCGAAAATGTCGATACGCAGATAATTACATATCTCAATCGGCTTTCGGATCTGCTCTGGCTCGTCGGCAGATATTTGGAAATGAAGGCGGGCGTTAATTCTTCCTTGCGCGACGGCGAGCACAAAGGCAATAAATGGTCGCGGGCGTGGTGATGACCCAAGACCTGGGAACGCGCATCTTGCTTGCCCGTTCCCAATTAGAAAAAAATATTGCAAAAGTCGAGACTTTGTGGCTTCATACAATATTGAGCAATACGCCCTCTAAGTCTTAACAATGCAAAATACATCCGCCATCAAAATCGAAAAACGAACTCATACGCGACCGCAGGCTTTTATTTTCAATATCAAAGCCTTTTTGCTGCAACTTAAA
>JBBQOA010000363.1:0-5177 GCA_038330465.1 Pyrinomonadales bacterium | reverse complement strand
GTTCCACCAAGCCATCAACTCAGTCAAACGAAAAACGTATAAAATTGCAAAAAAATATTTTTTAACCATGCAAAAGCCGGCACTAGACGAACTGCTTATTTCGACGAAATTAAATGAACTATGTGGTAAGTCCTAATACTTTACAAAATAATCCACATTGATAGCAAGATAGGTTTGGCATTTTTCTTTTTATCTCGATAATTTCTGCTTTGATCCGTTTATTTAATTGACTAAATCGCAAAATCTTGGCATAAATGTAGTTTATGAGATTTACTCTGGAAATAATTAGCATTAGAAACATCAGGGACTTTACCTAAGAATTGAGCCGAAAGTAGTTTTTTGCTCGCTGAGTCCCAAGTCAAACGAATGGCTTGGGACTTTTTGATGCGCGGATTTTAAATTTCCGATTGCGGATTTTTACCGGATGAATGATAAAATTTGAATTTTTGAAACTGAACTTATGACAGAACCTTTAGAACTGAAGAAAACCGTTAATTTACCGAAGACCGATTTTGCGCAAAAAGCGAATCTCGGACAGGCTGAACCCGCGCGTTTGAAAAAATGGTCGGACGCACGGCTTTACGAAGCGATCCAAACGGCGCGCAGCGCGGCAGAAAAATTTATTCTGCACGACGGTCCGCCCTATGCGAACGCCGACATTCACATCGGCACGGCGCTCAATAAGATCTTAAAGGATTTCGTCGTTAAATCGCGTTCGATGATGGGTTTTGCCGCGCCGTACGTGCCGGGCTACGATTGCCACGGTCTGCCGATCGAAACGCACGTCGAGAAAAAATTGAAAGAAAAAGGTAAAAGTAAGAGCGATCTGCCGGTCGCGACCTTTCGCCGGATCTGCCGCGAACACGCTTCAACGGCGATGAATAATCAAACGCGCGATTTTTCGCGGCTCGGCATTCTCGGCGAATGGGAAAAGCCTTATCTGACGATGTCGAACGAATACGAATCGGAGACGGCGCGGCTTTTTGGGAAGTTTTTGGAGCGCGGCTATGTTTATAAAGGTTTGCGCCCGGTCTATTGGTGCATTCACGACCAAACCGCGCTTGCCGAAGCCGAAGTCGAATACCGCATCCACACTTCGCCTTCGATCTACGTGAAATTCCCGCTCGCGACCGATCCGGCGGAGATCGACGAAAATCTCGCGGGCAAAAATGTCTCGCTCGTCATCTGGACGACGACGCCGTGGACGATTCCGGCGAACTTGGGCATCGCGGTTCATCCCGATTTTGAATATGCGGCGATCGAACACGAAGATGAAGTCTTGATCGTCGCCTCGGAGCTCGTCGGATTCGTGATCGTCAAATGCGGAATCGGCGGCATCAACGAAGACGGCGAGCGGCAGATGCCGAAGGTTTTAGCAAAGTTTTCGGGTTCGAAGCTCGACCGGATGAAAGCGAAACATCCGTGGATCGACCGCGAATCTTTGATCATGAACGGCGACCATGTGACGATGGGCGGCGAAGCGGACGCCGAAACCGAAATGGATGTTTCCGAATCGCGCGAGAAAAAAGAAACGGCGAAAGCCGGCACGGGACTCGTTCACACCGCGCCCGGACACGGACACGACGATTATGTGATCGGTAAGCAATACGGTCTCGAAGTTTATTGTCCGGTCGATAACGCGGGACGTTTTACGCAGGAAGTCGAGCATTTTGCGGGCGAGAATATTTTCAAAGCGAATCCGCAGATCGTCGAATTTATGCGCGAAAACGGCTCGCTGCTTTTTTCGGAAAACTACGAGCATCGTTATCCGCATTGCTGGCGTTGCAAAAAACCGGTGATCTTTCGGGCGACGCCGCAATGGTTTATCTCGATGGACGAGCAGGGCGAAAAATCCTTGCGTTCGCAGGCTTTGCGCGAGATCGGTAATGTCAAATGGCATCCGGCGTGGGGCGAGGGAAGAATGGCGAATATGATCAAAGGGCGTCCCGATTGGTGCGTTTCGCGGCAGCGTTCGTGGGGTGTCCCGATTCCCGTGTTTTATTGCCAGAAATGCGACGAACCGGTTGCCGATGCGACGGTCGTCAATCACGTCGCCGATATCTTTGCGGTGGAAACCGCCGACGCGTGGTATAACCGACCGGAATCGGAGCTTTTGCCCGAAGGTTTTACTTGCCCGAAATGCAACAGCTCGGATTTCAGCAAGGAAACCGATATTCTCGATGTTTGGTTCGATTCGGGTTCATCGTGCGTCGCGGTGCTCGAAACGCGTGACAATTTGCGTTTTCCGGCGGACGTTTATCTCGAAGGCGGCGATCAATATCGCGGCTGGTTCAATTCGAGCTTGATGTGCGGCATCGCCGCGCACGACACCGCGCCGTATCGACAGGTCATCACACACGGCTGGGTTGTTGACGGCGAAGGCAAAAAGCAATCGAAATCGGTCGGCAACGTGACCGCGCCGATCGAGATCATCAATAAATCGGGTGCCGATGTGCTGCGTTTGTGGGCGGCGGCGGTCGATTACACCGAAGACGTGCGCTGTTCGGATGAGATCTTGCAGCGCGTGATGGATGCGTATCGGAAATTCCGCAACACGCTGCGCTACGCGCTCGGCAATCTCGACGGATTCAATCCCGAAACCGATTCGGTCGCGTTAACCGAAATGCTTGAAACCGACCGTTGGGCACTCGCGAGCTTTAACGAAGCGGCGAAAAAGATCTTGGCGGGTTACGAGGCTTTCGATTTTCAAGCCGTCTATCAGACGATCTACAATCTCTGCACGGTCACGCTCTCGGCGCGTTATTTCGACATCATCAAAGACCGGCTCTATATCTTTGCGCCGAAATCGCTCGAACGCCGTTCGGCGCAAACCGCGCTTTATGAAATGACCGACAAATTATGCCGTCTGCTCGCGCCCGTGCTCGCTTTTACGGCGGACGAAGCGTTCGAGAATTTGCCGCATCAAAAACTCACGTCAGTGCATCTCGCTGAATTTCCGCGTGTTTCGGGTGCCGACAATGCGAAGTTTTTAGCTGATTGGGAACGCATCTTTTCGATCCGCGACGATGTTTTGAAAGCGCTCGAAGAAGCCCGCAATGCCAAAGAGATCGGCTCGAGCCTCGAAGCGAAACTCGTTTTGCGCACCGACGCCGAAATGACGCGTTTTTTACTGCCGTATTACGAGGATCTGCGCTATATCTTTATCGTTTCGCAGGTCGAAATCCACGAAGAGGATTACTTCAGCGTCAACATCGAAAAAGCCGACGGCGCGAAATGCGAACGCTGTTGGAATTACTCAACAAGAGTCGGCGAATCGGAAAAATACCCGACCGTTTGCGAACGCTGCACGGCGGCGCTCGCGGAGATCGAACGCGGCGCGGCGGCTTAAGTATGATTGCCCGCTGATTTGCGCGAGGTTTCGCTAATGAAAAGAACCGAATAAATTTGCGAAACTTTGTGAAAATTCGAGGGCAAATCTTTTTTCAAATACTTTTAATCGGATTATGTTAAGAAAATTACTGATTGGTTTATCGATTATTCTCCTGTTCGCGTCGGCAACTTTGGCGCAGAAGGTTTACACGCCCGAGAAGGGTTCGGCGGAGCGTGCGGCGATTCTTAATGCGCTGCGCGTGCCGGTCGAAAAAGAGTTGAAACAAAAAATTTCCTTCAGCGTCGAAAAGTTTAACGTTTCAGGCGTTTGGGCGTTTCTTTCGGGCGAACCGCAAAACGCGGACGGCGGCAGACCGAATTATCAAAAGACGCCTTACCGGCAGGCGATCAAGGCGGACGCCTTCGACAATAATTTCTTTGCGCTTCTTAAGAAAACGGGCGGAAAATGGAAGGTCGTAACTTACGCAATTGGCTGTACGGATGTTTGTTACGCGACGTGGTGGAAGGATTACAAAGCCCCGAAAGCGATTTTTCCCTACACGGAATAACCTTTGAAAATCAAATCCGCCGAGGAACGCGAATAGACACGGGAATAAATAAACGATAATCTGAGTTTATTCGTATAATCGGCGGTTTTGATTTTTAAATAAGATTGTGAATAAAAAAGATATTTTTTGGAAATTAGGTTACTTGGCGGCGGCGGGCGCGGTCTTTATGATCGACCAGACGACGAAGGCGTGGGCGGTGCGCCGTCTGCATTTCGGCGATATCAAAGAAGTGATCCCGAACTTTTTGAACTTTGCCTACGCGCAAAACACGGGCGTCGCGTTTTCGATGTTCGACAGCCACGGCGACACCGGACGCTGGGGTTTATCGATCGTCGCGATCATCGCGGCAACACTCGTTTTGTATTTCTTCTGGAAAACGCCGCGCACCGACGATCGGATCCTGGGCGCATTGGCGCTGCTACTTGCCGGAATCGTCGGCAATGTCGTCGATCGCGCCCGGCTCGGGTTCGTCGTTGATTTTATCGACGTCCAATTCGGTTCGTGGCATTATCCGACCTTTAACGTCGCCGATATGGCGATCTGTCTCGGCGCCGGATTGTTGATCTTAGATATGTTTCTCAGCAAAAAAAAAATCGGAAGTGAAAACACCAACCAACGAACAATCAACCGCGAACAACTAACAAAAGATGTATCCAGAACTTTTTAGAATCGGCTCTTTCCCAATCAACACCTACGGTTTGCTGCTCGCGATCGGGATGCTGCTCGCGCTGCTCGTCGCGTCGCGATTGGCGGCGCGCGACGGTTTGCCGCGTGAACGCATCTACGATCTCGGATTGTGGACGCTGATCGGCGGACTTCTCGGTTCGAAGATCTTGATGGTTTTGACCGAAGATAATGTCGATGTCTTCTCGCTCGATTTTCTGCGGTCGGGCGGCGTTTATTACGGCGGTTTTATCGGCGGTTTTATCGCGCTCGCCTTTTTGATCCGCTGGTATAAACTTCCCTTTTGGAAAGTTGCCGATGCGTTTGCGCCCGGACTTGCTCTCGGGCAAGCGATCGGACGTCAGGGCTGTTTCGCGGCGGGCTGCTGCTGGGGCAAAGCCACTAATCTGCCGTGGGGCGTTCATTTCACCGAACACGCGCACGAATTCACGGGCGTCCCGATCTACGGACCGGAGAACGAAGCGCTTTATCTGCACCCGACACAGCTTTACGAATCAATCACGATGCTCGCCGTTTTCGGTATTCTGTTTTATCTACATGGCAAGAAGAAATTCGACGGGCAGGTCTTGATCGCCTACGCGATAATTTACGGTA
>JBBQOA010000362.1:0-5192 GCA_038330465.1 Pyrinomonadales bacterium | reverse complement strand
AGCCTTTGTCGTCCTTGCCTTTGATCGTCGTCAAAACATAATAGACGTTGCCACTTTGTTTCGATGCGGTAAATTTTTTCGACATAAATTGCTGGTAGCTCGACATCAAATTCAGGAAATTCGAGTTTTCGTTATACGCCGAATTGTAGTCGCCGCGCTGTGAATAGCTCGCTTCGACCGATTGCGAAATGGCGGCGGCTGTGATCGTGATCGCCGTCATGACGATCGATTGCCAGCCGTCGATGCCGGGCGCGTCGTATTTGGTTGACCAATTGATCTCGCGCGATTTCGGATCGAAACCGATCAAATGCTGCATTCCGCGAATGACGACCGTGCCGTTTTCCTGCCGGACGATCGAAACCGGATTGTCGGTCGTGTCCGCACCTTTTTTCATCAAGCCGCCGATCCCGCCAAAGGCGACCGCGCCGATTTTTCCGACGGTTGCCGCCGCGCCGACCTTGAATTTGAATTTGAGCGGAATTTTGTAGGCTTCTTTGACCTTGCCCTGACTTGAAAGATCTAAACCGATCAGATTTTTTTCGTCGCCGATCAGTAAAGTATTATCTTCGGGCAGCAGCATCATATTCGTGATCGAATTTTTCGCGCCTTCGTAGATCCAGTTGGTCGCGCCAGTATTTTTATTGAGCGCGACGACGCCGATCGGCGTTTTTTTCTGCCATTCGCCTTTTTTCGCGCTGAAAAATTGTCCGCCCATTCGTCCGTAAATGACATCATTCATCAAAAGCATTTCGGAGATTCCGCCCTTGCCGAAATCTTTCGTTGTCCAGCGAACCGCGCCCGTGTTTTTGTCGATCGCACGGATGATGCCCTGCGCCGATGTGTAGATCGCGTCGCCGTCGATGATCGCCTGACCGTTCGTGTTTTTGAGGCTTCCGTCGGTCACGTCGTAAATCGCTTTCCAGACGAGCGAGCCGTCGGCAATGTTGTAGCGGTGCAGTCCGGCGTAGGTCAGATACATCGAATCGCCGTCAAAGATCGGCGGATTTTCGCCGTCGAGATTGAACCTGTCGGAGCGTCCGCCGCCCGAACCGAGCAGCATCGCGCCCGCGCCGCCGCGTTTTTTCTTTTCAACGCCGTAAAGATCGACCTTTTCGGTGTATTCGGTTTGCCAGAGCAGTTCGCCGGTGGACATCTTTAACGCGTAAATATCGGGTTTGTCCTTGTTCTGACGATTATCGCGAATCGTCAGAAAAACGAGCATATCTTTTTGATAGATAGGCGAAACTTCGACCGTGTAGCCGACCATTTTTTCGGTTTGCCAGACGGTCGCGCCGGTCAACGTATCAACCGCCGTCAGCTTTGTTTTGCGCTGCGCCCAGCCGGAATTATCGGCAAACAAAACGAGCGGCGTGCCGGCAAGTTCGGTGTATTCGTCCTCTTTGATCTCGCCGAGATCGGTGCGCGTCCAGATCTGTTTGCCGGTCGCGCCGTCGATCATCGCAACGCTGTTGTTTTCCATTCCGACCATCACGTTGCCGGTTTCCATCATCGAATACCATTTTGCGCCCTTGAACGACCAGATCGGCGTGTCGGCAAGCGTCGCAAAACTGCCGAAAATCAACGCCGCCGCGAAAATCAACGCTGCAAAAGTTTTTCTCGTAAATTTCAATTCTTCTTTTTTCATATTTTTCACACAATCAAACATTTCGGTTTCCGAAGCGAAAATATCGCTTCCGAACATAATCGCAAGATTGATGCAAAAAAAAGGTCAGAAGATTTTGGGGAATTGTTGTTTGGACGTAAATTCGATCGATTTTCTAGGGCGAACTTTGCGGCTCGCTGCGTTAAATTATTTTCACACGCAGAGAGATGCAAAGTTCGCCGGGAATTTTTGAGAAATTATTTAGAAATCGTTGAAATCCAAGCCGGTTCTTTGCCGGAATTGTTCCGCCATCGAAGGCAGCTCGAACGAGCTTTCGTCCTTTGAAATTCGTTCGACGCGCCACATCGGAAAAAAATGATCCTGCATCGGCAAATACTGCTCGTTATTCGCGATCGAACGCGTCCAATCATCGAAATAGGTCAGATCGATGCCGCGCAGGAAAATGCCCGAAGCGTTGATCTCGTGGAGAATTCCGACGATTTTCTCACGCGGATTTTGTAAAATGACGACGACCGGTTCGCCGGCTTTGATTTTTGCCATAATTTATTCTTCCAATAGTTTTTGTCCTGTTTCCTCTTCCGCGCGGAGCCGTTTATATTCGCTCTCGAGTTCTTCAAAAGATTCCGAAAAATCGGTCAGCGTCGTTTGAATATTAAAACTTTCCGCCGCGTGGACGATTTCCTTCGCGCTCGGCAGCCGCAGATATTCTTCGATCGGCGAAATATCCTGCAAAGCGCGCGGCTTGGCGGCTCAAAAGCGCTTCGCGCAGTTTTTCGCAGCTTTCATTGGATTCGGCAAGCTGCGCGAGAAAGTTTTCTTTTCCCGGCAGCGCTTGTTTCGGAAATTCGATTCCGACATAACTTGTCAGATTTTGGCGGATCTTGTTGATCTCGACCTGTGTGTCTTCGATCGTCAGCAGACCGTCGTCGCTTTCGATCTCACTCAACCGATGAAGGCTGAAAAGAAACGGCGAAACACCGTTTTGCAGACGGACGAGATCGATTTTTTTTCGTTGCAGTTCGTATCGCGCGAGTTGGCTCATAACAATTTCTCGCGCCGCCAGAAGTTTTTGGCGCACTTCCTGCAAATTATGGCTGTCGGTTGACCTGATTTTATCCAAAACTTTATCAATGTTCATTCCACGCTGATTAAGCTCAGTAATCCGTGATTGAATTATGTAGTATTTACTTTTGAGATGATTTCTCAATGTAGAAAAACGTTTCTTTTGGACTGATTTTTTATTGAAATGAACAATAAGCATTTCAATTATGGATGAATAAAATAAACTGGAAAACAATGAAATAGATATGATACTAATAAGTGATTTACTCGATTCATTTAGGTAAATGACAGGGTAGCAAATAGGAAGTAGTGTTAAAGAAATAGCAAGAAATCTCCATTTATTGAAGCGAAGGTTATTGATATTTTTGAATGCAGGTTTCAAAATGCCGCAATTTAAGCAAAATTCTTCTGTCTGTTTGATAAAAAACCCGCAATTGACGCATTTGGTGAGCATAAGAAGTTGTCGCGCAATAATTTTGACATAATTTACGTGAATTTGAAACAGCTTTCTCTTTTCACATTTTTTCTTTCCCGAAATATATTCTAAAATCTAACATCGAATCAAAATTTGAAATTTGAAATTTGAATTTGTAATTTATCAATGCACATCACCAAAATCGAACTCGAAGATATCAAATCTCACCGCGAAGCCGTCTTTGAATTCCAGCGCGGAACGACCGCCATTACGGGTGAAAACGGGGCGGGCAAAACAACGATCATCGAAGCCGTCGCGTGGACCTTATTCGATCTGCTCGATTATAAAAAGGACGATTTCGTCCGGCGCGGCGCGAAAAAAGGCGTCGTCCGCGTGACGTTTGAAAGCGGACTCGACGAGCGCCAATACACGGTTTACCGCGATACGGGAACGGGTTATTACGTTTACGACGTTCAATTAAAAAACCGCATCGCCGACAAAAAAGAAGAAGTCGCACGCTTTTTGTGGGCTCACTTAGGCGTTGAACCGGGAACCGATCTCGAAGCGCTTTTTCGCCGCGCGATCGGCGTTCCGCAAGGCACGTTTACGGCGATCTTTTTAGAAACGCCGACCGAACGCAAAAAGGCTTTCGACAAGCTCTTAAAGGTCGAAGAATATCGCCAAGGCGCAGAAAAACTTCTGCTCACGTCGCGATTTATCGAACAGAAGATCACGTCGGTGCGCGAAAAGATCGCGCGTGCCGAAGGCGAACTCGCGCGTTTTGAAACGGTCGAAGAAGAATTGAAAACCTTGACGGCGCAGGCGGAAGAATTAACGAAAACGGTTTCCGATCTCGAAAAAGTAGTGACGGAAAAAAGCGCGACGGTCAAGAAATTTGACGAAACCGAAAGCAAAGTCAATGAATTAAAAGCCGGATTCGATAAGCTGCAAAACGAGAAAACGAAAGCCGAATTTTTGCGGCAGCAAAAAGAAAACGATTTGAAACAAGCCCAAAACGCGGCGGAAAAGATCAAAACGGTCGAGGGCGATTATCAAAAACACACGGACGCGCTCGGCAAATTAAAGGAATTTGAACGCGAACGGATCGAACGCGAGAAATTAACGGTCGGGAAATCGAAGATCGAAAATGCGATTCAAAACGTCAAAGCCGACCGGAAACGCTTTCAGGAAGACTTGGAAAAAGTGCAAAAAGCGCACCGCGAGGTCGAAAAATTAAAACCGCAAGTCGCTGAACAGGAACGACTTGACACCGAGCGCGAGATTTTCAGAAACGATCTGGCAAAAGCGGAAGCGGTCGAAAATCAGATCAAAAGTCTGGTTGCCAAAATGGACGATTTGCGGAAAAAATATGTTGCCAACAAAGACCAAATCAAAGAAACCGAAGCCAAAAGCAAAGACGCTGAAAACTTTGAAAATCTCAGCAAACGCGATCTCGAATTGACGCAAGCCCTTGCAAATCTGCGCGCCAAACTGGAATCGGACGAAAAATTTCAGAGCGAGATCAAAAACGGTCTGTGTCCGATCTTGTCGCAGAAATGTTTGAATCTGAAACCTGGACAAACGCTCGAAAGCTTTGTCGGAAGTCAGTTTTCCGAATTGAAAACGCAAATTTCGGCGTCTGAAGCAGAACAAAAAGCGCTTGCCGCCGCGCTCAAACTCGCCCGCGAAGCCGAGAAATTCGCGGCTTCGCTCGAAACTCTGAGAAGCCGCGAAAAAGAGATCGGCGACGAAGGAAAAAGCTACAAGGAAGAAAAAGAAACGCTCGAAAAACGGCTCGAAAACCTGCCGAAACTAAGAAAAGAGCTGGCGGAAGCGGACGCGAAAATTCGCGGCTTGGACAATCCGAAAGCAAAACTTTTAGCGGCGGAAGCGGAAGTAAAACGCGAGATCCAGATTCGTCAGCAAATGACCGAAGCCGAAAAAAATCTCGAGCGGCTGGAGAGCAATTTGCAGATCGAGGTCGAAAAACTCGAAAGTTATAAAGATCTCGACGCCAATTGGAAAGAGTTTTCCGAAACGCGCGACCGAACGGCAGCCGCGCACCGCGAATTTTTAGCCAATGAAGCGGCG
>JBBQOA010000361.1:0-5204 GCA_038330465.1 Pyrinomonadales bacterium | reverse complement strand
CTCGCGCAAAACATTTGAGCGATACGCGGTGGTCGCGTCGGAAAAAAGAATGATCTCGCCGCTCGATTGTTCGACGGCTTTGTTTTGCGTGTAGGTTTTCCCTTTTCTGCCTTCCTGCCGGAAAAGCCGGACGCCTTTTGACGCAAATGCTTTAACGATCGCGTCGGTTTTATCGGTCGAACCGTCGGACGCGACAAGGATTTCGAGCTTCGCTTTCGGATAATCGATTTCGAGCGTATTTTCAATTTTGGCGCGAATCGCTTTTTCTTCGTTGTAAGCGGTTATTAAAATCGTCACTTTTGGTTCGAACGGCGCGCATCGGACATTTTTCGGGAACGCCCGGCTAACCAGATAGACGAGTACCGGATAGCCGATATAGACATAAAAAAGCGCGGCAACGGAGAGCCAAAAAGTTGTTTGGGCGATCAAATTAAACATTATTTTCAGCCCCGTTCCAACCAAACATATTTTTTAACGGCGCGGCTTTCACTTCTTCTTTTAAGCCTCTCTCGAGCTGATGAATTCTTCTGAAAGCCACCGCGTAGGCGATCAGGTAATAGATAAACCAATTATACGCTACCGCGACGAAAAAACTAGAAACCAGATAACCGACGATGCTTGCCTGCAAACCGATCGACAAATAATAAAACCAATCGGTTTCATCCTTTGCAAAAAGTGTGCGTTCGATCGCGCCGAGTTTTCTGAGCGGGCTGATCATAAAAACGAGGTAGGCGAAGAGTCCCAACAAGCCGATTTCCGATGAAACCTGCGTAAAAGCGTTGTGCGTGACGAGATTATGAATTCCGACGATCGGGAAATTCCCGATCCCGATGCCCCACGGATTGCGGAGCGTGACGAGAATCGAACGTTCGAGCAGCTCGCGCCGCTGATCGCGCGAACCGACTTCGTCCGGCGCGAGTCCGAAGATCGAAAGAATCCGCATTCCGTAATTGCCGGGCGCCAGCAATGTGACCAAAATTCCGACGATTATCGACACAAGACTGACGTTGAGCCGGCTTTTACGCCCGAGCTTCCAGACCAAAACCGCCGCCGCCGCGACCAATCCCAAAAATCCGCCGCGTGAATAGGTCACAAAATTCGCCGAGATGAAAAGCGCCGCCATCACAAAATAAATAAGGCGCATTATTTTACTTTTTGAAGCAATGCCGAGACAAACCGCGAGCGGAATCATCGTTACGAGATGCAGCGCCATATCGTTCGGATTGCCGAACATTCCGCCGATCTCAACGTCAACGCGGTAACCTTCCGCCTTGAGTTCGCCTTTCATAAAAAGGTCTAACGCTTCATAGCTGAGGATCGACGCCATCGCCAGCGAGAGCCACATCAAGCCCATCAAACGCCGCCGCGTGCGCAAAACATTGACCATCACGATAAACATCAAAACGGCTTTGATAAAAGTATCGTTAAAGGTCGCCCAGGCGGTTGGCGGATCTTTGGCGATCGGTATCGTGACGAGCGCGAGCAAGGTCAGCGCGAGAACCGCTTTGACCTCAGTCGATAAAACCGTCAAATTTCCCTCGGTCGCAAACTGCGTCGGAACGTAAATCAGCAACGTCAAGAGCGCGAAATAAAATGCCGTCGCCGAAAGAAACGAGAGCGAACTGACGAGCTCATATGGACGAAACAAGACGAGAATCGAAAAAAGATAAAGTCCGAGATAGCTGAACGCATGTCCGTTGCGCGTCAGCCAATTATCCGCGCCTAAAAGTTTACGGTCTTTTTCCGCTTTTTTTTCTTCCTTTCTTTGTTTCTGCCGTTCAGCGTAAGGCAACTCTTCCGCCGGCGCCGTCTCTTTTGCCGGCAAAACAAAAATTTCCGCCGGCGTCGTTTCTTTTGCTACTAGAGTTTCTGAAAAAGAATAAGACGGAAATTTATTTGTGTTTTTGAGGTCGGGGTTGGTTAGGCTTTGTGAGTTTTGCGATTCCTGAGGATTATTGTCAGGTTTCAGACTTTGTGAGTTTGCGCGAGGCTTGAGCGAGGAATGGTCGGGTGAGTTGGCGCCGCCGGTTTTAGCTGTCGGCGTAAGGGTTTTGTAATCTGAACTTTTTGTTTTGTCGGCGGACATCAATAAAATTTTGCGTCATCGCGTTCAGAGGCAAAGGCGGTTGGGCATTTAATTCTTCTGATTTGATGAAAAAATTCTCGGATGACATTTTAACACTTTTGGGTTGTTCTTAATAAGAAAAGCGAAAATGAATCGAACAAACATCAGACCGTAATTTGTTCGTCTTCGTAAGAGATCAGCCCGTGCACTTTTTGCTTTAAGGCTTTTTCAAACTGCCGCGCTTCGTTCACGCCGTTAAACGAAAGCGATTGCAAATTTGATTCGATTCGTTTGCGGTAATCGGACACGAGCGAATCGGAAACGCCGAGCATTTCCGCGACTTCCAGCTGCGTGCCGCCGCCCGTCGTCAGGTAACAATGCCACAAAACGCTGATCATTCGATTATACTGTTTGGCTTTGCCGCGCACCGATTTATTTAAGTTTTGCAAAAATCCGTCAACAAATTCGGTTGCTAAAAATTCGGCTTCCTGCCGCAAAAATCCTTGTTCGGGATTTTCGCGCGTGTCGGCGTGTTCAAATTCGAATCTGCCGTTTTCGTCGTCGTCGCTGCCCATGCCGCCGATCGGGACGAGATAAATATCCATCACCGGCAGGCGCGACATTACAAACGAACGAAGGGAACGAACATCAACGGGCGAATCGATGGCTTTGAAAACCTTGATGATCAATTTTTCCAAATCGACATTGCTGATGACGATCTGCGCGTCGCCCGTACAGCCGACCATCCGCGTATCGCGGCTGTGAAATGAAACAACCTTGACGCGTTCTTCCATTTCCTGCACATTCCGACGCGTTTTTTTATCGACCCAATCCGCTAAACCGTAAGTTCGGTCGGCTAAACGGCGATGGATATCGGGATTATTAAGATTGTCGAATCTTTTAAACGTCTTGCTTGTTTGGATCAGCGTCGAAACGCGCCGCGCCAGCCGGTAACTTTCCGGATACCGCTTGCGAAGCTCCGCTGTCAGTAAATTGGTCAATTCGATCTGGCTGATTTCCGCTTCGATTTCCGCATCCGTCATACCGGCATCGAGATAATGCTGAAAACGCTCCTTGCTAAGTAACGCGACAAAAAGTTCCTGTGTTAAATCTGTGTAGGCATTGTATTTGCCTTCTTCAATAAGGAAACCCGCACTCTTTGAAGCTCTGACCAAAGGATGCGAAGAAACTATTCGATGCAGTTCCGACCAGATTCGGTTAACGTCTGAAACCTTGAGGCTTTCCGTCCATTTACCAACCTTAATCTGCCGGTGTTGTATCGTCTTTGGAAGACGCTCCTGCTGTTTGATTGCACTCATATTTAATATCTAGTCCGATTGTATATTTTTGTGATTTGTGTTTTTAGATAGCAATGCCCTGCCCTGCCTTTATTGCGGAAATCTCTTCCCGATTGAGATTTTGCTCCGCAAAGCCTTTAACAATTTTTCGCTAATTTTGAGAAGGGTATAACCTTGAAATTAACTGCCGAGCTATGCAGTTAATCTGGCGGGTAGCTGACAGAACGGTTTTTGTTCAAAATCAACTACAATTAAGATGTTAGCAATTATTCACAATTTGAGCAACCATTTTTTACATTTTTTTATTCTGTTAAACACTTGTAGTTAAACCTTTCTATTCTTTGCGTTTAGTCCGGTCATATTAAAGCAAACAGACTTTCTGCAAAGATTTTTTTTATTTTTTATTAATATTGTTTTGGAAGCAGAGCGGCATTACGGATTTATTTTTGTGTAACGGTTAATTTTCAGTCGCGTTATTTTTGGGGTAGTTGAGAAATTTTTGTTTCAAAGTCCAAATTATGTTTTCGATAAAAATAAATACTTTTCACAAAAGTGGAAATTGTCCTTCATCAGAGAAATTATTGGCGTATCAAACCGGCGATGCGTTCGCCGCTGAGCGCGATAAAATTACTGTTCATCTGCGGTTTTGCGAATTTTGCGCGGCGGAGGTCGAACTCTATGCGCATTACCCGCAGTCGGACGAGCAAATAGAAAAAACGGAAATTCCGCCGCCACTTTTTGAACTTGCCGAAGCTCTTTTGAGCAATAAATATAAAGATAATTCTTTGCTCAAAAGACTTTTTAACGAAAAAGAAGAAGCACAATTCACCGATTTTTGATTATTTTTTTTCATTCCGGCTCCGAACTCCGAAATCCCAAATCAGTCTAGCTTCCGCAAATCTCATCAATCGCTTCTTCGTATTTTTCGTCGATCACGCCGCGCTTAATTTTGAGCGTCGGAGTCATTTCGCCTTTATCGATCGAAAACTCGCGAGGCAGCAAGTAAACTCTTTTGACTCTTTCGTAATCGTTTAATTCCCGCGTCAAATCGACTGCATCTTTCTGCACGCGCTTGATCACATAGGAATTTTCACAAAGTTCTTCGCGCGAACCTTCCGCCTCGATGCCTTCTTCTTTTAAGGTCTGCTTCAAAGTTTCCCAATCGGGAACGATCAACGCGCCGACCTGTTTTCTGCCCGAACCGACGACGACCGCCTGCGAAACGAGCGGCGATTGCTTTAAGAGACTTTCGACCTGAAGCGGCGCGACATATTTTCCGTTCGACAATTTAAAGAGATCCTTCAAACGGTCGGTCACATAAAAATGTCCGTCCGCGTCTTTGTAGCCGACGTCGCCCGTGTGATAAAAACCTTCCGCGTCAATTGCCTTCGCGGTTTCTTCGGGTCTGTTGAAATAACCTTGCATCACGTTTCTGCCGCGAATCAGAATCTCGTCCTGCGCGCCGATCTTCATCTCGATTCCGTCAAACGGCGTGCCGATCGAGCCGACTTTGTTGTCGTCGGGGCGATTCGCGCAAGTGACGCAGGCTTCGGTCATTCCATAGCCTTGCAGAATCGGAATTCCCGCCGCCCAAAAAGCGTAAGAAAGTTTTTTCGATAAAGGAGCCCCGCCGGAAACAAAAAATCGCATACTTCCGCCGACGCCTTCGCGCCATTTTGAGAAAACAAGCCGGCTCGCAATGGCGTGTTTGCCGGCAAGAATCGGCGACACGGATTTGTGCAAGTCTTTCGCTTCCCAATATTCCTGACCGACCTCTAAAGCCCAGTTGAAAAGCGATGTTTTCCAACCGCCCGCCGCCTTACCTTTTTTGACGATTTTGT
>JBBQOA010000360.1:0-5204 GCA_038330465.1 Pyrinomonadales bacterium | reverse complement strand
TAGCGTTAAAATCTTTCCGACGCTATGCTTGTTTTACTTCATCTTTTCGCGCTCTTTTTGCTTGTTTTGCTCGGATTTTATGTTTTCGTGGCAAACCCGCGAAACCGTGCTCACCAAACCTTTGCCGCTTTTATCGCATTTCTCGCGCTCTGGACGATCAAGGATTTGATTTTTTGGAACTTTCACGAAGAAGATATTTCGAGCGGTTGGTGGGCAGCATCAAGTTTTATCATCGCGCTCTTGATGCAATGCGCTTTGGTAATTTTCGCATGGGTTTTCCCTGAAAATTCACGAACCCCGAAAAAACGGGCGGCGATAATTTTTGCACCGAGCCTCGTGTTGATTCCCGCCGCGCTTTTCGGACTTTTGTGGCGTCAGGTCGGTTTTTACGACGGGAAATTTGAAATTGATCTGGCACCGCTGGCTTACGCCTTTGTCGTCTATGTCTATTTAGTGTTCGGCTACGGCGCAACGGTCCTTTTTCAGAAATACCGCAAATACCGTAAAACTCAGAAAGGTCAACAAGTAGGAGCGATCCTTTGGGCACTTTTCGTGACCGGTTTCTTAAAAACTCTCGCGAACATAATCTTTCCATTTTTCGGAGTTTATTCATTGCTTCCCTTTAGCACGATTTTCGTTTTGCCCGGCGTTTTGATTTATGCATATGCGATTTCAAATTTTAAACTTTTTTCGCTCGAAAATACTCTCGATCAATTTCGGCTTTTCCCGATCGCTTATAAAATTGCCCTGATCATCGCATCTGTCGCGATCATCAGTTTCATACTTTTTCAAATTCCGATCGTTTACTGGGCGTTTCAAGACGGAACAACTTTTGATGCGTGGCGCAAATATCTTGTGTTCAGCGTGATTTCGGCGCTTGTCCCAAATCTTTTACTCGTATTGCTCGTGGTCCGGACAATTTCGCGTCCGCTTCAACGAATTACTTTGGCGGCAGTTCAAGTAACCGAAGGCGAATACGGAACCGAAGTTGATCTGCGAAAAAGCAATGATGAGATCGGGCTTTTGGCGAACAGTTTTAATGAAATGAGTCGCAAAATGGCAGACGACATCAAACAACTACAAAAATTAAACGAACAACTTATTCGCACCGAAAAGCTCGCGGCAATGGGAACGCTCGCGGCGGGCGTCGCGCATGAAGTAAATAATCCGCTGGCTTCGATCTCGTCGCTCATTCAAATGATGCAGTCGAAAAACAATTTAGATGAAAAAACGATTGAAAATCTCAAACTCGTTCAGACACAAATTCAGCGGATCACCCAAGTTACAAAAGATATGATGGACTTTGCGCGGGTTCGTCCCGCCGCTAAAAGTCTGGTTGACGCCAACGATTTGATCGAAAAGAGTTTGCGGCTCGCAAGTTTCGACAAATCATTTCAGAAGCTGACCATCAGCAAAGATCTGACCACAAATTTACCGAAAGTTTTTGCTGACGGCGACCAATTGCAGCAGGTTTTCCTCAATCTTTTTCTGAATGCCCGGGATGCGCTGCCCGACGGCGGCGAGCTTTTAATAAACACATCGGAAACCGCTAAAGACCTGCAAATTGAAATTATCGACAGCGGAAACGGCATCAAATCAGAAGACCTCAAAAAGGTTTTCGACCCGTTCTTTACAACCAAACCGACCGGACAAGGCACCGGTCTCGGTCTCGCGGTCTGTTACGGTATCATTACGGCGCACGGCGGTAAAATTGAGGTCACGAATATTAATTCGACCGGTACAAAGTTCACAATTTTTCTTCCGATCAACGAGAAAGCCGCAATTTAACAATGCTTGTTTTTAAAAACTCCACACAAGTGCATAGTTGCCGCATAATATTGAATTTATTGTATTTTGATTCTTGACACGAAAAGCATTTCGTAGCAATTTTAGTTTTGCACTTCTTTTTTAATCCAAATTTAAGGAAAATTCGTCATGAAAAGATATTTTTGTAGCTTTTTAGTTCTAATTTCGCTTTTCTGTTCGGCTTTCGGACAGCAAAGACCGACGGCATACATCAATGCGAAAATAATTCCGATCATCGGATCACCGATCGAACAAGGCATTTTGCTCGTTCAAAACGGTAAGATCCTGGCGGTCGGCGATGCGCGAACCGTCAAGCTGGCGTCCGATGTTCAGATCATCGATTTAAGCGGCAAAGTCATTATGCCCGGACTTGTCGATTCGCACAGCCATATCGGCGAGGGTTCGGGCGCCGACGGTTCGAGTCCGATCCAGCCCGATGTGAGAATTCTCGACAGTTTGAATCCGCGCTCTTCGGGCATTCAACGCGCTCAATCGGGCGGCATCACGACCGTCAATGTGATGCCCGGTTCGGGACATCTCGACAGCGGGCAGACGCTCTATATCAAGCTTCGCGACGGCGCTACGAAGGTCGAAGATCTGCTGATCTATGATAAAGACGGCAAATATATGGGCGGAATCAAATTCGCCAACGGCACAAACAGTATGCGCGGCACCGGCGGTTTTCCCGGCACGCGTGCCAAATCCGCCGCGCTCGTCCGCGAACAACTGATCAAAGCGCAGGAATACAAAGCGAAGATCGTCAAAGCCGGTGATGACAAGACAAAACTTCCGCCGCGCGATCTTGCGATGGAAGCGCTGGTTGAAGTTCTCGAAGGCAAACGCGTCGTCCATTTTCACACGCATCGGCACGACGATATTTTGACCGTCCTGCGGCTTAAACAGGAGTTTGGTTTCCGCGTCGTTCTGCATCATGTTTCCGAAGCTTGGAAAGTTGCCGATGAGATTGCCAAAGCGAAAGTTCCCGCTTCGATAATTTTGCTCGATTCGCCGGGCGGCAAGCTCGAAACGACGGATATTAAATGGGAAAATGGTGCGGCGCTCGAAAAAGCCGGTGTGCTGGTCGGTTTTCACACTGACGATTATATTACCGATTCGCGGCTGTTCTTGCGCGAAGCGGCATTTGGCGTCCGCGCCGGAATGTCGCGTGACAAAGCGCTCTACGCGATGACGATGGCGGGCGCGATCATGCTCGATCTGCAAGACCGCGTCGGTTCGCTTGAAGCCGGCAAAGACGCCGATTTCATCGTTTTAAGCGGCGATCCGTTAAGCGTTTACACACACGTCGAACAAACCTTTGTCGAGGGCAAAAGTGTTTTTAACCGCAGCAATCCGCTTGATTATTTAACGGCGGTCGGCGGCTTTGGCGCGACCAACGATAAACTCATCCATATTGATTGTTTTGACGACGATTTCGGAGGACAAAAATAATGAATAGACAAATTTTTAACACTAAGGCACAAAGCCGCGAAGTCGCCAAGGGTTTTAAAACTCGCTTTATTCGAGCCAAAATCCAAATATTTTCTTCATTAGCGCCTCTGCGCTTCTGCGTTTTTGCGTTATTGTTATTTGCCTGCGCAAGCATTCAAGCCCAAATTGCCGTCAAAGGCGAAACGGTTTGGACGATGGCGGGCGAACCGATCACTAACGGCGTGGTGCTCGTCAACAACGGTAAGATCGAAGCCGTCGGGACCGCCGCGCAGATCAAAATTCCAGCAAATTATAAGATCATCACGGCAAAGGTCGTCACGCCCGGTTTGATCGACGCGCACACGGTGATCGGTTTAAACGGTTACTTAAATCAACCCAACGATCAGATGGCGCTTGACTCAACTTCGCCTATTCAACCCGAACTGCGGGCGATCGATGCGTATAATGCCGAAGAATTCTTGATCGGTTGGGTGCGAAGTTTCGGCGTCACGACGATCCACACCGGACATCAACCGTCCGCGCTCGTTTCGGGACAGACGATGATCGCCAAAACCTTCGGTAAAGACGTTGACGAAGCGACCTTGGTAGCGACCGCAATGATTTGCGTCACGCTCGGCGATAACAGTTTGGCGGGACAGGGCAAATCGCCCGGCACACGCTCTAAACAAATCGCAATGCTTCGCGCCGAACTTATCAAAGCCCAAAATTACAAAGCCGAAACGCGTGATCTGAAGCAGGAAATGTGGAAAAAGGTTCTCAATCGCGAAATTCCGCTGCTGATCACGGCAAACCGCGCGCAGGATATTATGAACGCGTTGCGACTTGCCAAGGAGTTTGATCTCAAGATCGTGCTCGACGGCGTTGCCGAAGCGCAATCGGTCATCAACGAGATCAAGGTTTCGGGTTTTCCCGTCATTGTTCATCCGACAATGTTTCGTGCCGGCGGCGACACTGAAAATCTTTCGATGGAAACGGCGGCAAAACTTAAAGCGGCGGGAATAATCGTCGCGCTCCAGAGCGGTTATGAAGGTTATGTGCCGAAAACCCGCGTCGTTTTGTTTGAAGCCGCACTCGCGGCGGCAAACGGGATGTCCCGGAGCGATGCGCTCGCATCGATCACCATCGACGCGGCGAGGGTTTTAGGTTTAGACAAACGCATCGGATCAATCGCGGTCGGCAAAGACGCCGATCTGGCGATGTATGACGGCGATCCGTTTGAATACGTCACACATTGCACCGGCACGATGATCAACGGAAAGGTCGTCGATGAATTGATCAAGTAATAATAATTGAGGAAATTTGTATCTTCTGTCCACATTTAAATCTAAAGCCTACCGAACGTTTGGCAGGCTTTTTTATCTTAGGATTCGGCATCGCGGATAAATATTTCGGCGCGGTTCGCTGATATTTTTAATCGCCGGAAATAATTGATGCGAAAAAAGTTGAATTTTTTATTCGATATTGTCGTTTATAAATTGACAAACTTATTCAATTAACGCAAATTCTAAATCGAACACGAATTATCGTTCAAATAAAGTAACACAACATGATTTGATGCTATCGGAAACCAAACTTTTGAGTTGGCAGTCGACTAAATTCAACTGTGTAAACTCAATTTCCGGTTGAGATTGCAGTTACTATGAATGCCCCTTTTGTGGGTTCTAACTTAAAATTAATGAGGATAAATATGAAAAAACCACTTTTATTAGTGATCACAATTTCGGCTTTCGGATTAGGAATGGTCGGTTGCTCTGCCAGTATTTCAACCAATTCCGCCAAACCCGCCAACGCCGCGTCAAATGCGCCTTCAAATTCGGCTTCTAATACGGCAACCGCGCCCAAGAAAGATGCGAAACCGAAAGAAGTTTTGAAAGATGAAAAGAAACCCGAAGGCATCAAGGAAAAGAAAGCCAAAAATGTTCCGGTTCCTGAAAATTGGATCGATATTT
>JBBQOA010000359.1:0-5206 GCA_038330465.1 Pyrinomonadales bacterium | reverse complement strand
CATCGGCTTGACCGCTTTCTCGGCTTCACGCTGAGCAGTGTGCTGACGTTCGGGATGGTCGCCTCGGTCGTGCTGCTGATCAAAGCCCTGCCCGAAAAGGCGGAAACGGCAACGCAGCTTTTAATTTCCGCCGGATTGCTGTGGTTTACGAACGTCATCGTTTTCGCGCTCTGGTACTGGCGGCTCGACGCAGGCGGACCGCACCGGCGCGAAAAGGTCAACGGACATCCGCAGGGCGCGTTTCTTTTCCCGCAGATGACGATTCAGCCCGAAATGAAAGCCGAGATCGGGCAGGAAGACTGGTCGCCGAATTTCGTCGATTATCTCTTTGTCGCCTTTAACACGAGCACCGCATTTTCGCCGACCGACGTGCCGGTCCTCGCGCGCTGGGCAAAAGTTTTGATGATGCTCCAATCCGTCATCTCGCTGACCGTCATCGCGCTGCTTGCCGCCCGCGCTGTCAATACTTTTTAGCCAAAACTGTGCAAGATTTTGCAATCCTGTGCCAAGCAGCACGCCGGAAGATATCGTTACTCAAGTCAAATCCTGATATTCCCGATCTTCTCAGTCTTTTTGTCCGAGCCCGTTTTTAAGTCGCATCAGTTTGAAATTATTCTTCTTCCAGCCACAAAGCGTCGTTGCGATCTTTCAGTCTGCCGGTTGATCTTTTGTTGATGAGGAGCTGGGTTTTGCCGATGACGGGAATCTGCAAATCTTCGATCTCGACTGTCTGATGTTCGCGCCACGCGTCTTCAAACTCAACCCCGTCGATCGCAGTGATAATGTCGATGCGGTTCGGAACGAGTCCGATTTGAAAAACCATTCCGGGCGTTTTCAGATCTTCGATATTTAAATCAAAAAGCGGTGCGCCGAATATTTTTAAGGCGCGCCAAACACGCGTCGCATTTTCGTCCGAACAGCGAATCCACAATATCGATATCGCCCGTCGCGCGGACATATCCGTGAAAAGCCATCGCGTACCCGCCGACGACGAGAAATTCAACTTTCTCTTCGGAAAACGCGGACAATATGTCTTTGAAGTCTCGGTTCAGCAACGGGTTCTCCCTTAAAAGCCCACGCATCGAGCGCAAGCTGCCACATCATCGCCCAACGCTCTTCGGGCGTCGTGATTTTTAAGTCATCGGTTTCTTCCTTTAATGAAGTTTTACGAATTTGGACGTTTCTTTTAATGAAGTTTTACGAATTTGGACGTTTCTTTCTAAAACTTTCATACGTTTTATTTTACCCCAAAAACAATCAACGCGCATAAACTTTATTCTGTCTGAAAATTCGATTTAGGTCTCTAAAGGCTTGGCGATTATTCAATTCAAATTTGATTGTATTTCCCGGCTTTCCGTCTCGTTGATGACTTCTTTTAGCCTTAAATCCATACGAATTAAGCCAATCAAAAAGAGGGAAAAATAAATTATTAAGTCCTTTCGGAAATTTTGAGAATCTTTTTCTAAATCATTTCTCATTATTTCCCCCTCAAATCCTGATATTCCCGATCTTCTCGGTCTTTTTATCCGAACCCGGTTTAAGATACGGCGCGTCGTTCATCGTGCGTTTGTCGCGGGCGTCGGGCGCATGCCATTTCATCCATTCCGAGGGCGCGTCGAAGGTTTCGCCGCCGTGCTGCGTTAATCGTTTTCGAATGCGGCACATGACCGGCGTATTGATGCCGACGCCCGAGATGATCGCTTGTCCTTTGGTCAGCGCGGGCAGTTCGGCGAGCATTGCGCGCCCCGCGCCTTCGACCGATTGCGCGACGGTTTGCTGGTCGATCGGGTTGACGATCCGCATAATGATCTGCGTCATACATTGCGAAAGCACGTCTTGATCGAGCTTGCCCGGGCGCTGCGTGATGAGTCCGATGCCGACGCCGAATTTGCGACCTTCCGAGAGAATTTGTTTGAGGATATTGGTCGAAACAACGCTCGCTCCGGCGGGCGCGAAACGGTGCGCTTCTTCCAAAAGCGTAAAAACCGGATACGGCAGATGATTTTCCGTGTTGGCTTGCGCTTCCTCGCGGACGGTCAGCATTCGCGCTTTGTTGACGCGGCGCAAAAGCGTCCCGACGATGACCTGTTGTTCGTGCTGTTCGATGTCGGAGAGCTGCAGGATCGTGCAGCGTCCGGGCGCGAAAAGGTCTTTTAAGGGAATATGTTCCTGCGCCGAAAAGATGCTGTCGGGTTTATCGAACCGCGAATCCATTCGCCACAGAAGTCCGTCGATCGAAGAAACATTGCCGCCCGAACCGTCTTTTTTCGATTCGTCGCCGTATTTCTGCGCGTTCACTTCGTCGCGCAGATCGTGATAGGCGTAGGCATAATCCTGCCGCCGCTCGGCTTTCAATCTCTCGTTCAAACTGCGAAAAGCCTGCGACAGAAAATGCGCCATTTTGTCAGACGTGCCTTCGGGCAGAAGATATTTGACGTCGGCTTCGGTCAGCGTCGAAAAGCGGACTTTTATTTTGTCGGGCGTAAAGATCTTGACTTCGGGCTTGTAGCCGTCGGCACCGAAAAATTGCTCGTTGCCCTGAATCGACTGCATCGTGTGATATTCGCCGTGCGGATCGACGATCAGCACGGCGGCGCGGTTGTAGCTGTTCATCAGTTCTTCGACAAAAACGCCTGCCGTATAGGATTTTCCCGAACCCGTCGAAGCAAGGATCGCCAAATGAGTCGAAACAACGTCTTTGACCGACAAAACGATCGGAACTTCGCCCGCATCGCGCGTCAAAAGCGAACCGATATGCGCCGAACCGGTTTCCGCCGATTTTTTCGAACTGAGCATCTGCGTCAGCGTTTCCGACGAAGCAAGAAAAACCGCCTGCCCGGGATTCGGCGGAATCCGGGGATTGTTAAAATCTTTGACCGAATTATCGAAAAAACCGATCGTTTCGACCTGAATTTCGTAGATCTCGCAGCCGTCGCCGTCCAAACCGATCAAGGACGAAACCATCGCGGGCGGCGTATTCGGATCGGAGAGAAAAGCGTCGGGCAAATTCCGGACAAGTTTTCTGCCCTTGATCGTGCCGATGATCTGGCGCTCTTCAGCGCCGACCTTCGCTTCGTAATAAACAAATTCGCCGATCCGTGTTTTCTCGTTGTCCTTGGTGATAAAAAGATACTCGTGCGGCAATTCGCCCGGACCTTTGACCGTGCCCGTCAGGAAATCTGTGGTTGTCATAATTTTTCAGAAAATAGTAGATTTACAAGGTCGATTATATCACGGCGGCTGTTTGAAAGTTCTAAATGTTATGATGATAAAAAACGTAGACTTTTTTTATTCCGAAGATAATGAAAATTGAAGAACTTGCCTTTCATAAAACGTCGCTCGGCGATTTAGTCCTGCGCCGCCGGCTTGAGCCGCTTTTGCAAAACACGGAGGTTTTCGAGGTCAAACTCGGCGACGAATTTCTGATGTCGAGCCTTTTTACCGAAGGCGAAAAACAGCTTGCCGCGCTCGGTCTGGCAACGCTCGAAGGCGCGCTCGATGTCGTCGTCGGCGGTCTCGGTTTGGGTTACACGGCAGTTGCCGCACTCGAAAATAAAACGGTCCGTTCGCTGCTCGTGATCGATAAATTTCAGGAAGTGATCGGCTGGCACCTCAACAAACTCGTGCCGATGGGCGCGATCCTCGCTTCCGATCAAAGATGCGAGCTGCGGTCGGGCGATTTTTTCGCGCTCGCGCGGACGGGTTTTGATGTTCACGATCAGACGAGAAAATTCGACGCCGTCTTACTCGATATCGACCATTCGCCCGAACATTTTCTCGACAAAAAAAACGAATCTTTCTACGGCTCTGAAGGACTCAACGCGCTGCGCCGCCAACTGAAAAGCGGCGGCGTCTTTGCGCTCTGGTCAAACGATCCGGCAAACGCGGAATTCACCCGGCATTTAGAAGATATTTTCGGCAACGCGGCGGCTTACAACGTTGAATTTGCAAATCCTTATGCCAACGCGACCGCCGTAAACTCCGTCTATGTCGCGCACAACAACAAAAATTAAAAATTAAAAATAGATCCTCGCGTGCGGCATCTCAAACGGGCTTTTGACCGCGCCTGTCAAATCGTCATTCTATTAAAGATCCGGCTAGTTTTTTGATCCAAAAAATTGTAGAATTCGAGGCGTTCCGCAAAAACTAAAAAAAACTGAAGCCAATATGCTATTTATCCAAGAGCCGGTTTATATCGTCGCCGTTTTGCTGTTGCTGATCGTATTTTCAGAATGGCTCGCGGAATTTAAGTTTTTCAAACATATCGGCGCGGTTTTGATCATCATCATTGCCGCCGCCATATTGGCGAATATCGGCGTGATTCCTTCATCTTATAACGCGCCGCCGCTCTATGACGGAATTTTCGGGTATGCCGCGCCGCTCGGAATTTTCTTTTTGCTATTGGAAGTCAAACTGAAAGATTTGAAGTTTGCCGGCTTTCCGATGCTTTTGATGTTTTTTGTCGGCGCGGCGGCGACAACCGCCGGGGCACTCATCGGTTACAAGATAGTCGCGCCGCAAAATCACATCAATCTCGCGCACGCGGTTGCCGGAATGTATGTCGGAACTTACACGGGCGGGAGCGCGAATCTGAACGCCGTCGCGCTCAATTACGGCGTCAATAACGACGGCGTTTTGTATGCGGCGGTCAATGCGGTCGACAATATTCTGACGACCGTCTGGCTGATCTTAACGCTTCTGCTGCCGCCGATCCTGCAGAAATTTTTTCCGCGCAAAAGAAGCATCCCGCCGCATCTCGCAGGACTTTCGGACGAAGAGATCCGCGAGCGGATGACGCAAAACCCGAATAACATTACATTGAAAGACCTCGCCATTCTGCTCGCGCTCGGTTTCGGAACGCTCTTTATCGCGGCAAAAACCGCTGCCGCGCTGCCCGGACTTCCTTCGATCATCGTTTTGACAACGCTCGCGCTGATTCTCGCGCAGATTCCGTTCGTTCAAGAACTTCAGGGCGGCAGAATTTTAGGCTACTTGCTGATTATGCTTTTTCTCGCCGTGATTGGCGCGTATTGCGATATCCACGCGCTGCTCAGTAGCGGCAATGCCGCCGGCATACTTCTGCTCTGGGTGACGATCATCATTTTCCTGCACGGAACAATCATTTTCGTCGTCGGCGGTTTGTTAAAACAGGATTGGGACATTATTTCGGTTGCCTCGAACGCGAACATCGGCGGCGCAACGTCCG
>JBBQOA010000358.1:0-5220 GCA_038330465.1 Pyrinomonadales bacterium | reverse complement strand
GGATTGCTCTGTTCGTCGAGAAATGGAATTATCGTCGAATCGACCCAATAATAACCGTTATCTTTTGAGCGGTTTCTGATCTCGCCGTGCCAGATGTTGCCGTCGGCAATGGTTCTCCACATCTCCCGGAAAAAATCGGCGGAATGATGCCCGCTGTTGATTTTTCGATGGTTTTTACCGAGGAGTTCATCTCTCGAAAAACCTGAAATTTCACAGAATTTTTCATTCGCGTGCGTGATGATTCCCTTTTGATCCGTGACGGCAACGATCGTTGAGGCATCAAGCGCGAGATTGACGTCAGCCAATTCATTGATCAATTGCTGAGTTTTTACTTCCGCGCGTTTTCGTTCGACAACGCGCCCGATCTGCACGCCGACATTTGACAGAACTTCTAAAAATTTCTCGTCCGGCGAGATTATTTTGGTCGAATAAAATTCGAGGATCGCGCTGATTTCGAGCCCGACCGTGACGGGAAAAGCAAACCCCGAGACAATTTCCAGTTTTTCGACCGTTTCTTTGCGGACAAACCAATTTTCTTCCGTGAGATTGCTGCTCCAAACCGCTTTTTTCCGCGAAAATGTCTGACCCGGCAAACACTCACTCGAATTAAAAGCTAAATTTTCACTTGCTGTAACAAATTCGTTGAAAATCTCCGAGTTCTCGATGTGCCAGATATTTGTCGAAACAAGTTTGATCGCTTCATCGGTTTGCACCTTGTAAACGTGACCGATCGACCAGCCCATCAATTCGCAGACTTGGTCGAGACAAATCTGCATTGCTTCTTCAACCGTTTCAGCCTCATTGGCGGCGGCGGTTGCCGATTGCAAAAGACTCACGTAAGCCGTTTCCTTTTTGAGTGATTCTTCGGTTAATTTGCGTTCGGTGACATCATTCAATGTTCCCGACGTTCCAAAGATCTCGCCGTTTTCATTGAGCGTTAGCCGGGCAAAGGCTTCAAACCATCGAAAATCGCCGCTTTTGGTCAGATACCGAATTTCACAACGGCTGAATTCTCTTTTTCGCTCAATCAATGATCTGGTTTGTTTGAGAACAAATTTGCGATCCAACGGATGAACAAACGGCAAAACAAATTCACCAAGACTTTCGTTGATCGAAAAACCTGTAATTTCAGTCCAAGCCGGATTCAGAAAAAGCCAGCGTCCATCCGTGTCAGTCTGAAAAATTACTTCCTTGACATTATCAACGACCGATCGATAGCGTTCCTGACTATAAAGTAGTTCGCGGCTGTAATCTTGAAGCTGATCAATAATATTTTCAAGCGTCAGAACTTTGCGCCGCAATTCGAACTGCGCTTCGACCTGGCGGGCAAGCGCGATCAAAGAATATTTCTGCTGTTCGCTTAGTTGACGCGCCACCTTATCAATCACAAAAAGAGTTCCGAGAATATAGCCTTCCGGATTTATCAAGGGAACACCGGCATAAAAACGGTAACCGTCTTCCTTTTTCACTTCATCATTGTTGTTAAATCGTTCATCCGCTGAGGCATCCGGGACAAACAACAAATTCGGTTGCTGAATTGTCCGGCTGCAAAAGGTTCCGTCACGCGGAATTTCATCGTGTTCGAAGCCGACTTTTGATTTAAACCAAAGCCGCTTTTCATCAATGATGCAAACGCCGGCTTCGGCGCTTTCACAAATCTGCGAGGCAAGCAGCGAAATGTCGTCAAAACATTGCTCGGGCTCCGTGTCAAGAATATCGTAATCCCTTAACGTTCTGAGCCGATTCTTTTCGGTATTTGATAAACTGTCGTAATTCATTTGTTCGGTTTTGAAGTAAAAGAAAATGACAAGGTTCTGATTGCCGTTGTAAGGGTTAAGCAATTTTGATGCCATTAGGCATCCGCATATAAAAAAGGGATGATCCACGCGTGAACGCCGTTCAAAATGATTGACAATGAACATTGTATCGTTCACGTTTCCCCCAAATTTATTACAAACACGGGGCATTTTTTGACGCCGGCAGGGATTAATCGACATTGACGGGCAGATTAATGAAAAACTTTGTTCCCTTGCCAATTTCGCTCTCGACGAGAATTTTCCCTTTGTGTTTTTCCGTAATTACCCGGTGAGAAATTGCCAAACCTTGTCCGGTTCCCTTGCCGACTTCTTTGGTCGTGAAAAATGGGTCGAAAATTTTATTTCGAATGTCTTCCTTGATCCCGCCGCCGGTGTCGCTGATACAGATTTCCACCCAATCGCCGAGATTTTTGGTGCTGATCTTGATGGTTCCTTTGCCATTGCCGCCATCGCCGACGACATCGCCGATCGCATGGGCGGCATTGACGATCATATTCAAGATAACTTGATTTAATTCTCCGATCAGACACGGCACGTTGGGTAAGTTTTGGTCAAAATCCGTGACCATTTCAGCCACATATTTCCACTCATTGCTCGCGACCGTAATCGTACTCTCGATCGCTCGATTTAAATCGGTCGCTTTTTTATCCACCGAACCGGGATGCGCAAAATCCTTCATTGATTGAACGATCTTGCCAATTCTTTCAATTCCGACCAAAGCCTGGTCAATGGCTTTCGGAATTTCGTCCAGCAGATATTCCGTGTCGGCAAATTCAATTGCCGTTTCCATTTGCGTGACAATCTCGTCTTTGAATCCATTTTGACGGCAGACTTCCAATAATTGCTCGTTCTTTTTCAAAACATCCACCAGATCTACAAACGAGTCTTTCAAAAACCGCGTATTGTCACCGACATACTGCGTCGGAGTATTGATCTCATGGGCAATCCCGGCTGCCAGTTGACCGATTGATTCGAGCTTTTGTCCGCGCTGCACCTGATCTTCCAAAAATTTCTTTTCGGTAATGTCCTGAACTTGAGAGATCAGATACAGCGGATTGTTGAGCGCGTCACGCACCAACGAAAGACTCGTCAATGCCAAAACGTGATGCCCGAGTTTGTGAATATAGCGTTTCTCCATTTGACAGTTTTTAACCTCGCCGGATAACAATTGAGCCTTAAATTGAAGCGAATCGGCGAGATCATCGGGATGAGTCAGATCTTGAAAATTTGTTGCCAGCATTTCTTCTTTTGAATAACCGACTATTTCGCAGAGAAAATGGTTGACTTGCAAATAATTTCCGTTCAGCGCCGTCAGACCGATTCCGATCGGTGCGTAGTCAAACGCGCTCTGAAAACGCGCTTCACTTGCTTTCAGCGCCTCTTCCGAACGTTTGCGTTCGATCGCCAGAGCGATCTGATCGCCGACCGAACCCAACAGATCAAGATCATGCTGAGTATATGCGGCATCGTTCTCATAATGCTGGACAACCATGACGCCGATGATCCCTTTCGGAGTTCTGAGCGGAACGCCGAGCCACACCGCTGGCGGCGTTCCGACCATTTCGATCTCTTTGCTATCAATCAGTTGTTGGATTTTTCCGAGCGTCAAGAGCATCGGTTGTTCCTTGCGAAAGACAAATGACGTGAGACCTTTCCCTAATTTTAACGCCGTCGGTTCAGCGTCGTATTTATCGACAAACAATTGAATGTCGAGCATTTCCGTTGCCGCATCATAGAGGGCGACAAAAAAATTCTCCGCGTAAATAAGTTTGCTGATCGATTGGTGAATGTGATTGAGCAATTCCTTTAGATTAGAGGTCATACTGACGCCTTGAATGATCTCCGAGATAACCGCCGATTCGGCTTCCATCCGTTTGCGTTTGGTAATATCTTGCAGTGTTGAACGAATCCCGGTGACAACGCCTTTTTTATCGTAAATCATTCGGTCTTCATTCAATACTGAAATAAATGTCCCGTCTTTTCGAATAAATGTTCGTTCAACCGGTTCAAGTTTTTGCTTTCCGGCGAGTTCTGCGTTGATCAATATACGCGATTCTTTATCGACGGTTATTTCCCACGGATGTCGTCCTTTGAGTTCATCGCTCCAGTAACCGAGCAATAATTCTTCCGTATGATTGATGCGAATGAACCGTCCTTCGGTATCGAGTTCGTGATAAGCAATCGGAGCATTATCAAAAAGGTCTCTGAATTTTGCCTCATTTTCGCGTAAGGCTTCTTCGATCTTCTTGTATTCGGTGATATCACGAATCACGCCGACGATAAATTGTTCGCCGTTTTGATCTTCATACACGTTTTTTTTAGTGACGATGATCCGCCGATTACCCTTTTTGTCGGTAAGTTGTTCCTCGTTGCTCGTTTCCTGTCCGCTTTCGAAAACCTGATCGTCCAGTTCAGTAAAATTCCGCGCTTCTTCGGGAGAACATGTGTCTTCAGGGCTTTTTCCGATTATTTCTTCCTTCGTGCGTCCCATTATTTGGCAAAAAGCATCATTGACGAGAACCATCCGGTGCTGTCTGTCATTGACAAAAATGGGATCGGCAACGGCGTTAATGATCTGATTCAAATAATCGCGCGAATTTTGAAGGGCTTCCTCGACCCGCTTACTGTCGGTAATATCACGAACAACCGTTAAGATTTCCGATTCACCGCAAACGACCATCCGGCTTTCATAATGATGGACCGTATCATTCTTTGCCAATTGGTATTCAAAGACTTGGGTTTCACCGGTTTCCGCCGATTTTTTGGCAAGACTGATAGTTTGTTTGGCAACATCTTCCGGAAGAATTTCAAAAATGGTCTTACCGCGCCAATCATTTGCCGGCATTTTTCCTTCTTCACTCTTCGCTGAAATCAGATCAAGAAATGCCCCGCTGAGGTCAGTCCGCCACAACGAATCTGGCAGGGCGTGAAGCAGCGCGCGATTGTTGGCTTCGCTCTTTTGGAGTTCACTGTTGCTGCACAGCAAAGCTTCGGTGCGCTCCTGAACTCTTTCTTCCAAGTTTTCATTGACAGTATTTAGTTCTTTCTTGGCTTTTTTTAAACGCAAGATTATATAGCCAATGTAGGCAAGCAAAAGAATCGAGATGAAATATAGAAACAGCCGGTAGAAATTTGTTCGCCGGAGCGTCTCATTGTATGAAGAATCGTATAGTTTGATAAGTTCTTCGACCTGCCGATTGGTCGGTATGGCAGAGGTTTCATTGATCAATGCATCAATTTCGGGTTTTAATTTCAAAATCACCTCAGCGTGCGAAAGGCTGATATTGATGTCTTTTTGATCTTCGGCGGTCGTTTGATTATTTTTTAATTCTCGTATTTTTTTTATTTGTGCATTAATCTCTTGTTCTAATTGCTGATCGGTCGATAAATAATTGATCAAGGT
>JBBQOA010000357.1:0-5268 GCA_038330465.1 Pyrinomonadales bacterium | reverse complement strand
AGCAAGCCGCTTGAGTTTGAATGATCCCATCAAACAAACTGTGCGGGAACGGGCAAATTTTGTCTGCGAATACTGCGGAGTTTCCGAACTGAACGCGGGCGGTGAACTGACGATTGACCATTATCGCCCGCAATCAAAAGGCGGCGGTGACGAGTTAGAGAATTTAGTTTATTGCTGTATCCGCTGTAATTTATACAAAAGCGATTACTGGGCGGAATCGTCATCGGATTTGAGTTTGTGGAATCCGCGTCTTGAACCGGCGGAAATCCATTTTTGGCAGGCGGATGACGGACGTTTATACGCCTTGACTGAAAAAGGCACGATTTCAATACGGATTCTAAACTTAAATCGTCCGCCGCTCGTCGCTTATCGCCAAAGCCAAAGATTGTTGAACGAAGAGCGTCAAATATTGGAAGAAATCGCAATAAATGCCGAAATTCTCTTTCGTTTAGGCGAGGAACAAAGAGAGATCATTCGCAAACAACAGATTCTGCTCGAAGAACAAAGACGGCTTTTGAAATTATTACTGAAAAAATATTGATGCGCTGAAAAGACACCTGCGCCGTACAGAAACGCGAGTCAAAATTGCTCAATAATATTTTCGGTCGTTTGTCGAAAATCGCACAGCGTTCGGCTTAATATAAGTTAGCTGGTTTCTTTCTATTTAAGGAACATTTTGTTGCAAAATTTGTCTAACCAAATATGCAAAAATTAAAAACACGCTCTATCGTATCTTTTACGATTACAATTTGTTTATTTGTTCTGTCATTAAATGTTTATCCGCAAAGTGATCAGAAGGATTCAATTTTGTTGCCTGTTCGCGTGAAAGGAAAATGGGGATACATTAACAGAACAGGTAAAGTTGTTATCAAACCCCGCTTTTTTGTAGCGGGAAATTTTTCCGAAGGTTTAGCCACAGTCAGAAATGATAACGGATGGTTTTATTACATTGATAAAAGAGGAAAATCCATTACAAACGGAAAAGAGTATCGCTTCGCTGATGATTTTTCGGAAGGTTTAGCGGCGGTTCAAGAAAACTCTAACGATAAAATAGGATTTATTGATCAAAGCGGAAATATAGTCATAGAACCGAGTTTTGATAGTTTTACAGGTAAAATCATCGGTAGTTTCAAAGACGGTTTATCGTATGTTTATATCAATGGAAAAATTGGCTATATCAATAAAAAGGGAGATTTTGTTGTAGAACCAAATTTTGAGGGCGATGCTACTACAAACGCAACTTCCTTTTATGAAAATCTTGCGGTTATCAGAAAAAATGGAAAATACGGTTACATAAATAAAAACGGCGGAAATCAAATTACTCCGCAATTTGATTATGCATCTCCTTTTTTTGAAGAACTTGCATCGTTTTCTTTTGATCGCCAAAAGTTTGGATATATTGATAAATCAGGTAAAACGATTATCGAACCAAAGTTTGATTGGGCATCTTCTTTCTCTGAGGGTTTGGCGGCAGTAAATATCGGAATGGCTTGGTATGGTCATCAAAAATCCGGCGGCAAGTGGGGATTTATTGATAAAACCGGCAAAGTTGTAATTGATGTGAAATATGAGGTGGCAAATTCATTTTCGGAAAATTTAGCTCCTGTCAAAATTAATGATAAATGGGGATTTATTGACAAAGAAGGAAAAACTCAAATTATGCCGCAGTTTGATTGGGCGGAAGAGTTTAGTCAAGGATTATCACGTGTTACTGTCGGAGAAAAAATCGGCTACATAAATAAAACTGGAAAATATATTTGGCGACCTACTAATTAAATGCGCAGATTTGATTTCGGTAAAATGCTTTGAATAATAATGACCGATTCATTTACAACCAATCCGCCATTTGAGCGCGTCGAACGGGCGCGGCAAACGCGTAAAATTGGTTTTGTGATAAATTAGAGGCGAGGTAAAATATGACTAAAACACTTGAAGCCGTTTTTGACGGTGTGGTTTTTCGTCCTGACGAGAAAGTTGAGCTTGCGCCGAATACTCGGGTTCAAATAATCATTACCGTTAAGCCACAGAAGGAAGTCGCGCCGAAATCATTTCTCCGCACGGCGCGTGCTCTGCGTTTGAAAGGTCCGAAAGATTTTTCCGAACGGATCGACGATTATCTTGACGGCGGAGCGAAATTGGATGACGAATGAGATTTTTCTCGATACGGCTTACGCGATTGCTTTATCGGTCGAATCGGACGCGCATCACCAACGAGCCGTCGAAATATCTGAGGATTTAGAAAATAAGAACACACCGCTTGTCACGACGCGAGCCGTTCTACTTGAAATCGGAAACGCTTTGTCGAAACGGCGTTATCGCCAGGCTGCCGTTGAATTACTCGACGCGCTCGAACAAGACCCGCAAGTTAGAATTGAATCGTTATCGGAAGAACTTTATGAAAAAGCCTTCGCCTTGTTCAGTAGCCGACCTGATAAAGAATGGGGTCTGATCGATTGCATTTCATTTGTTGTAATGCAGGAACATGAAATATTTGAAGCACTGACGACCGATGAACATTTTGAACAGGCAGGTTTTCGTCCATTGCTGAGAGATTAAATAATATGTGCGAACTATTTACAACAAATCCGCTTTTCGTGCGCGTTGAGCTGGCGCGGCGGCGAACGCGGAAGATTCGGGAAACGCATATCACGCTTGCACACGGCAGCGGCGGGCGGGCGATGCACGATCTGGTCGAAGGTTTGTTTTTGGAATATTTCAAAAATCCTCTGCTCGAAAAGCTCGAAGACCAAGCCGTTTTCGACATTCCGGCGGGCGCGAAAAAGCTTGCGTTTACGACCGATTCTTATGTCGTTGACCCGATATTTTTCCCCGGCGGCGACATCGGTTGTCTGGCGGTTCACGGCACAGTCAACGATCTCGCGGTGAGCGGCGCGCGTCCGCTTTATTTGAGCGCGGGATTTATTTTCGAAGAAGGTTTTCCGTTCAAAGATCTGCGGCGTATTTGCGCTTCGATGCAAAAAGCCGCCGAGGAAGCGAACGTCCAGATCGTCACGGGCGACACGAAAGTCGTCCAAAAAGGCGGCGCGGACAAGATCTTTATCAATACGGCGGGCGTCGGCGTGATCGAAACTGATGCGGTAATTTCGGCTTCACGCGCCGAGGTCGGCGATAAGGTCATCGTCAGCGGCACGATCGGCGACCACGGCACGACCGTTTTGATCGCGCGCGGCGAACTCGATCTCGAAACCGACATCGAAAGTGATTCGGCGTCGCTAAATTTACTGATCGCGGAAATGCTCGACGAAGCGGCAAACTCGAATGCGCTCGACCAAATTCACGCGCTGCGCGACCCGACGCGCGGCGGCGTCGCGACGACTCTGAACGAAATCGCGCTCGCGTCCGAGGTTTGCATCGAGATCCGCGAAGAGTTGATTCCGGTGCGCGAAGAAGTTAAGGGAGCATGCGAGATTCTCGGGCTTGACCCGCTTTATGTCGCCAACGAAGGAAAATTGATCGCGATCGTCGCGGCGGAAATCGCCGATAAGATAATTGAAAGAATGAAGCAAAACCCGAATGGAAAAGGCGCGTGCATCATCGGCGAAGTCAAGCGTGAGCCGCAGGGCATCGTTTCGATGACGACCGGCTTCGGCGGCACGCGCATCGTCGATATGCTCGCCGGCGAACAACTGCCGCGAATTTGTTAAGCGCTGTTTTAAAAAATCGAAAGAAAAGTTCGGAAAATAGGATGCGGATGAACGCGGATGAACGCGGATTTTTTTAATCAGAACCGCGCCAATCCGCTGAATCCGCGAAAATCTGCGTCCTATTTCTTAGTTTCCAAAATTTTAAGTGATCGAAACCGATGCGAATTTATCGGCGAGCACGAGGCTGAAGGCGCCCATCAAGGTCGGGTAAGTGCCGAGCGTCGAAGCCATAATATTGACCGACGGATAACGCTGACAGATCGCGCTTTCCGCCGCTGTTTTAACATCATCGGCGATCAGTTTCCAGGCGCGGACGATCGTTCCCGTGACGACCGTGACTTCGGGCGAGAGCCCCTGGATCAGATTGGAAATTCCGATGCCGATATAGTGCGCGGTTTCTTTTAATGCGGCGACGGCTTTTTCGTCGCCTTTTAAGGCAAGATCGACGAGTTCGACAAAACTTATTTTCCGGCTTCCGTTTTGTTTGCCGGATAAATTTGCGTAACGCGCGAGCGCCGAGCGTTCGGAGGCGAACGCTTCCCAACAATTATGACTGCCGGCAGCACAGGCGATCGGCGCGCCGCTGCCGATCGTCATATGTCCGAATTCGCCCGCGACGCCGCCTTCGCCGCGATAGATCTGCCCGTCAAAAACGACGCCCGTCCCGATGCCGTTTGTAATATAAACCAATATAAAATCGCGGACATTATTGATTTCGGGACGCCCGAACCATAATTCGGCGAGCGCGACGGCGTTAGCGTCATTTTCAATTTTGACGGGCAATCCGGTCGCCTGCCGGACGATTTCGGCAACTTTCGGACGATGCCAATCAAGATGCGGAATCAATAAAACGTCGCCCGTCCACGATTCGACCATACCCGGCAAACTGATTCCGATGCCTTCGATCGAACCGTTGTTTTTCTTGATAAAATGCTTGACGCTTTCGATCACGCGGTCAATTGTTTTGTTGAAATCCTTATCGGTCGGAAATTCTTCCTGCTCAAGCAGACGTCCGCTCAGATCGGTCGTCGCGACGATTGTCGTTTTCTTACCCAGATCGACGCCGATCGCGACCGCGTGCGAAGTCCGCAGTGAAAGTAATTGCGGCGGACGCCCGCCCGAAGATTCGCCGTAAACTTCTTCGATCAATCCGGTGTTTAATAATTCTTCGACGATCAATGAAACCGTCGAACGCTGAAGGGCGGTAATTTTAGCCATATCCGCCCGCGAAATCGGACCTTCTTCCCGAACGTAATTGAGTATGATTTGACGATTAATATCACGAATCGTATTTGATCGTGCGACATTAGCTCTTTTTAGGTTTATTCGTCTAACCATAATTTGTTCTTATCTTAAAAGATAAAAAGGAATCTAGCAACCTACTAAATCGATTTAGTAGCAATTTTACCACAGAATATTTTCAAGACGAAATTAAAACAACGGCAAAAAAGTAGTAAAAAACGGCGTTGTTGCATAAATAGGTCGCGGAAACGATGAAATGGTAAGATTTTTCTACCATGAAAAAAAAAGCCACCTATCGAATCCGCAACTGGAAAGATTATAACCGAAGTTTACGACTGCGCGGAAGTCTGACGTTTTGGGT
>JBBQOA010000356.1:0-5270 GCA_038330465.1 Pyrinomonadales bacterium | reverse complement strand
GGCGAATTTCCAAAACTGTTTCCAAGCGATAATTTTTCGCTTTCATAAGCTAAATGTTAACAAATCGAATCGAGTTAAATTTGTTGATAAATTCCGACATTATCCTGTGAATTTCGCTTTATGATGTTAAAAACAATTAATTTCGTTGCCGTTATTTTTCATATCAAGATTGTATATCAAAATAATTTTGCAAACATTGTTTTGAATTTATTTACAAAAATGAGTTACCGTAAATTTAGGAAAAACTTGTGTCAGAATTGAATCCCGAAAACACAAACGCCGCCCGAACGGCATCTGCTGAACGCGACGAACTCGTCGAACGGTATCGTCCGTACGTCTATTCGATCGCCAAACAAGTTTCGAAAACTTTTCCGGTCAGAATTGATTTTGAAGAACTCGTCGGTTACGGAATGATCGGATTGCTCGAAGCCGCCGACCGCTACGACCCGCTCCGCAAAGTTTCATTCGTGACCTTTTCATATTACCGCATCAAGGGCGCGATATTCGATGGTTTGCGTCAGATGGGAATTTTAACGCGGACACCGAATGACGCTTGGGTGCGGCGCGAATCGGTCCTAAACGATTTGGTTCAAACGGCTTCCGACGACGATCTGATAAATCCGGCGACCTCGGTTGACGATGAAATTCAAACTGTCGAACGATTTGTTGATTCATTGATTCCGGCTTATCTTTTGTCTTTAAGTGAGGAAAATGCGCCGGATGTTGCCGATTCGCGAACTTTACCAAACGTTTCGGTTGAATTTAACGAAACAATCAGGATCGTTCGCGAAACCGTTCGCGAATTGCCCGATAAAGAAAAAGAAATTATCGAATCACTTTATTTCAAACATCTGACGACAACCGAGCTTGCCAAAATAATGGGCGTCAACAAATCCTGGGTTTCACGTCTTCACTCAAAAGCCGTCAATCGTCTGCGCCAGCGGCTGACGATGATCGGCGTCCTCTCTAATGAATAAGCTCGTCAAAAAAACTTCACCCGTCAAAAAAAATACACGTTAGGAAACTTTTCTAAAATCCTGCCGATAATCTCTAACAACAGGCGATAAATAATTGTTGGAAAAGCTTTTACAACTAAAATTCGCGATCAAATCAAAATAAATCGGCAGGAGCAAAGAGATGAGCGTAAATGTAAATGTTTTTAATTTTAATACAAATAATGTCAAACCGGACATTTTTGCAGGCATAAATTCGACGGCGCTGCAGGGTGTTGACGAGATGTTATCAGACATTTTTAAGGATTTTTCGCAGTTGTTCGAGCAGGTCGGCAATCAATTTTCGGGCAATCAAAATATTGCGGCGGGCGGTTGTTGCGTGCCGCCGACACCTTTTGACAGATCGCAGCCGCAGGGAAGTTTAAAGGCTGACGCCAATATCGTGACGACTCCGGGCGGTTATAAAATCGAATCGACGGGGAAATTCGATTGGAAAATTACCGGTCCCGACGGTAAGGTCACGGAAGTTCAGGGCGATCCGCACGTCCGCGAAGGCGATGGCGGAAAATGGGATTTCAAACGAAATTCGACGTTCGTCCTCGGTGACGGAACCCGAGTGAATGTCACGACCACGCCCTACGGCAACGGCGCGACCGTGACGCAAGGCTTGGAAATTATCAGCGGCAACGACCGCGTGACGATTTCGGAAATGGACAAAGGCAAGGGCAAAATCAGCGATATTACAGAAGATGGATTTTCCCACAGCAACAGCTTTGGCGGGAATGATGTTTTCGTTATGGGCACCGAAACGGATGATTGGTCGTTTCAGGGCAAAGAAGTGATCGGAAGTAACAACGGCGGCGATTCGTTCAAACTCGGAAACGATTTGGCGGCAGGAAATACCAACGGAACCAATCTTTGGGCGGGTTTTGATTTCAACCAATTGCTTCATAATTTCGTCACTGATCTGATCAATGACTGGAATTCAACGTGGCAGCCGAATCAGCTCGGTTCAAATCCATATTTGAACGGTTTAACTAATAATACAAATAATACAAACAATTTGTGGGCTGGAAACAATACTTTCAGCAACCCAAACAGTAACGATTTTTGGGCAGGACCGCGATATGATCAAACGCGGCATCAGAACCAAATGCGGCAAGCCTTCAAGCTTTTCGGCGAACTTTTTAACGTGATGGCTAAATTGGCGCGGCTCAATGATCAGATGTCAACGTTTCGCAACCGGGCAATTTATGCGTAGGGTTTTGATTTGATGAAATGTGTGAAGTAACAAAAACACTTCACACATTTTATCGTTTGAAATACGACAAAAAAATGGAAAATATTCAAGCTGAAAAAAACGTTAGAAAACACGAGATCCAGGAAAAATTGGTAACCGGACAAATTACGATTGCCGAAGCTGTTGGCATCAGCCGTAAACAGCTCTACACGATCGCCCATCGCGGGTATCAGCTTTTAAATTCCGGCAGACTCGAAGAAGCGCGGAAAATCTATGCCGGTTTGGTCGCCGCCGATCCGTTTGACAGTGTGTTTCATTGTCATCTCGGCGCGGTTTTGTGGCGTTTGGGCGAAACCGAACAGGCATTTGATGAATTTGACGCTTCGATTCGTCTGAACATAGCGAATGTTGACGCGCTTGCCGGACGCGGTGAACTGTATTTACAAAAAGGCGAGGTCAAAAAAGGCATCGAAGATCTGCGCAAAGCATTGGAAAATGATCCGAAAGGACTGCGTCCTTCAAGCCTGCGAGCCCGCGCTCTGATTGTTTCGCTGCGGTCTGCGCGGAGCAAAAAACAAGCGGCTTAAAGGTTCGGGAAACTCCTGTTTTGGGTTTTTAATAGAAAAATGGCTAATCCGGTCAATAATGTTGAAGTGTCAGCCAAAGCGAATTTTGGCAATGTTTTAGAGGTCAATCCGAAAATCGGCGGAACGATCAAAATTCCCGATATTCAAAGCACGAAAATCTTTGGGAATGTTACTGAGAACTTAGGAAAAAATCCGAATCACGCGCCGACTTCGCAACACGCCGCCGATGCAAACGCCGCGACGCCAACAAACCCGAACATCAACAGTGAAAATCACGCCGGTGATCCGCCGGCTCGAAATAATCAGCCGAACGATAATCAAGACAACACTCAGCAAAGAGCCGGAGATATTCGGAAAGAAAACGCCAATGTTCAGATAAATCAAGGGCAAAAAGGCGGGCTACACGCTTTTGATCTAGGTGTTGAAAATGTTCAGGGACATATCAAAGTTCAAAATCAAGGTCACGGTCAAACAAATCCAACAACAAATTTTCCTCAAGATCGAATCGAACATCCGAACGAACAGTTTGAATACAAACCGCTTTTGACGGCGCGAGATGGCAAAGTACCGAATTGGGGCGAACATTTTTCGGTTGAATACAATTTACGCGCAAACGGCAATCAACCCGAAGGTTTGATTCACCGCGTTGTCGATCAGGTTTTACGGCGGTATGATATTTACTTAAACAACGAATCGGTCAAACGACTTTTCAATAATCAAACGTCAACTCAAATGCCGCGTGAAATTGACGATCTCGTCAGGAATATCGGAAACCGTGTTTTATCGATGCTCAACAACACATCTCGAAACGATTTGATGATTCACGAAATATCAAAGAAAATTTCGCAGCAAATGCAGGAAAATATTCAGAATTCAAAGGCTTTGTGGCTGCGTCGCGAGGATCTGTCGGCAACCCGTTTTCAACAGTTAAATATCAGCCAAAGAATGAATGCCGCGGTCGAGTTACTGCCGCGCCATCTTCCGTCGAAAATTCTTGAAAACCTTCAACATTATAAATCAAATGCGATTCTAAACGGTCTGCTGATCGCGCGGGGTTTGATCGCGCCCGGGGAACATTCGGCGGATGTTCGAAATTTCATTGCTTTTAGGTCATCGGTTCTGCCGAACGGAGTGTCGCTGATGAATTTGCGCGATGTCGGGCAGCTCGTCAAAATATTGATTTCAGATACGGCAGCCGCCAAATCAACAGCGTATCTGGATTTAGCGGTACAGAAATTTGTTCGCTTGATGATTGCCAACAACGAATTGGGAGTTTTACTGGCAACCGTTGATTTAGCGTCACAATCGATGAATCGCGGCGGTTTGATGAGTCGTTCGCTGGCTTTAGTGCAGATTTATGAACTGATCGATATGATGCGTTTGGCGGGCGAAAAGGCATTGAGGGAAGCAATGCCCGAAAAATCGCCGAATGATTTTCTGCTCAAAGAAAAAAATGCTCTGCAAAATGTAAATCATTCAACCCTTGATGAAACCGATAATTTAAAAGCTCCGATCAATAAACAACAAGGCGCGGAAACGGTGCTGCGCCAATATTTGGAATTTAACCCGGCATTTATTTATGATAATTCGGCATCAGTTTTTAATAATCCGGAAGATTCAAGGCGGGCGCAACAGGATTTTGTCAATCTTTATCACAGCGACATCGAACAGTGGCTGAGCAGCGGAAATCACCGGTTTGTCAAGGATCACGATTTTGTAAAACCACTCGGAGTCGTTGTCGAGCGCAATAATGACGGAGTTTTTACGGCAAATACAGCGCGTTTTGTGCTCGTCCGCGACGGTTCGGCGGCAGGTTGGCATTTCCTCAAATCCTTTCTGGTAAAATAAAAATCACTATTTTTAAAAATGTGAATGATTACCGATTCAAATTTCAAGCGTTATATCAGTTTTTCGGAGGCTATTTTTATCAAGGTTGGTCTTCCGATTATCGTTGGGAAAACGGGAAACCGAATTTTTCGGCGGTCGTCCGTCATTTTAAAGCGGTCAATCCGCCCGCCGCGATCAACAAAGTCAGAAATGAGCTGGAAGATTTGCTGTCCAATGACTATGAAGAGGCTGAATTGCGCGAAATTCTATCCGAGCTCGGAAATAATTTTTATCCGCCGTCTGAAAAATTGAACTATCGACAATGGCTCGAAAAAATTCTCAACCTCCTCAATGAATCGCCGACCAAATCGCGCGTTTTGCGTGAAATTCGATAAAAAAAATGGGTTGGTATTTCCTGAAACACTTGGAAATACCAACCCTAATGAAGAGAAACACTAAAGTCACACGAGTCAGTAGAAGATATTAAACCGGAGATATCAAATCAGCGGCATCGAGCAAAGCCTGAGCTGTTTGGCTGTGCGGCGAATCCGGATTCGCGCCGATGATATCGCGTAATTCTGATTCGGCTTGGGCGCGTTGATTTACGAACAACAACGCTTCGGCGTAGTGAACACGGGCATAAATGCTTGCCGGATTTTGTTA